>JASJGV010000404.1:0-2611 GCA_033791325.1 Desulfobacterales bacterium
CCCGTGTATAAGCTGATGCAGAAAGCGATGACGTTTCATGCTGCAGAGCTTCTTGACACGCTGAAAATTCTGGGCCGGGCGGACATGTATCTCAAATCTTCGGGGCAACCGCCCAGATCGATCCTGGTCGATGCAATATTGAAGATATGTAGTGGGATAGGACAACAGAGTTAAAGCAGTACATGAGATTTTATGGATGGAACAACAGTCAATTATAGGCGTAAATAAGATCGTTTTAAGTTTTAGGTATTGGGTTTTAGGTAGTTCCGAGCTAATAGCCATCAGCCACAATAAATGTCGCGCGCAGCGCTAATGTCGTCCGCAGGGCATAATTACGCGCGCAGCGCAAATGTCACACGAAGTGTAAATGACGCCCATCAGGGCAAATGTCGTCCGATAGGACTAATGACAGCCAAAGGCTACTCGTATGGGATTTATCAGACAACAAGAACAAAAGCTCGCCATGCGGCTTCTGGCCTGGCACTATGAAAAAAATGGGATGGTGATGCCGCCCATTTCTGAATTGGGCCAACAGGCAGAGCGTCTTGTCGACGATGCGCATCGTATCGCACGGGAGAGGGGGCGCAATGTAATGTCGATTATCAAGGAATTGATTGGGGATATACGGAAGGGTTAGGAAAACCTGAACTGAGAGATTTTTATCTCGATCTGCACCGATCTCTTGCGGATCGAGGGTTCGCAAAAAGCCTCGACAGATCCATGGGTATGCCTGTGTTTTTTGTGAACCCTTCTCCATCAAAATTTCGGCACACTTCTTCGGAAAAAATCGCTCAGCTCAGGTAAAAGGATTATCGGTTGCAAAAAAGAAAACGACTATGTTAAAAATTTGGATCATCTCCAAAAGGTTAATAAACACATGACAAACTATGGGAAAAAAATGATTGACGTTGGTATCATAGGGGCAACCGGTTATGCCGGCGCGGAACTCGTGAGAATTCTTTCCGGGCACCCCCATGTAACCCTGACGCTTCTGACATCGCGCCAGTACGCCGGTGTCCGATTCGATCTTGTTTACCCGGCGATGCAAGGCCGCATGCCACTGGTATGTGAATCACTTTCCATGGAGAGAGTGGACGATGCTTGTCAGGTGATATTTATGGCACTTCCGCACAAGGTACCCATGACCATTATTCCTGAACTGATTGACAGAGGGAAAAGCGTCATCGATCTCTCCGCCGATTTTCGATTCGACGACCCTGCTCTATATGAATCCGTATATCAACGCCATATAGCAAAAGAACTGCTGGGTGATGCCGTCTATGGCTTGAGTGAAATTTATAGAGAAGCTATCCAGGGAGCTATCCTGATCGGGAACCCGGGCTGTTACCCCACCAGCGCACTTTTACCACTTGTTCCACTGCTACGGAACGGATTGATTGATGTGCGGTCAATTATCATAGACGCCAAATCAGGGGTCAGCGGCGCAGGGCGATCCTTGTCTCTCGGTACTCACTTCTGCCAGGTCAACGATTCTTTCAAGGCTTACAAAGTAGCCGAACACCGTCATAGTCCGGAAATCGATGCTATTTTAAGCCGTGAAGCCGGAAAGTCTATGAGTGTTCTTTTTGTGCCCCACCTGGTACCGATGACGCGAGGCATGTTGACGACCCTGTACGCAGAGATACAAAGCCACGTGACAAGGGACGACATTCGGGATTGCCTCGATGCATGTTATGGACAGAGCCCTTTTGTGCGTATCTGCCCGGAAGGAAGCCTGCCGGAAACCCATCATGTCAGAGGAACCAATTACTGTGATATAGGTTTCAAGCTGGATGAAAAACATGGGCGGGTCATCCTGATTTCCGCCATCGACAACCTGGTAAAAGGTGCTGCAGGACAAGCTGTTCAAAACATGAACATCATGTGTGGGTTCGATGAAACTGCCGGATTGATGCAGATGCCATACCCGGTGTGATTCATGTCAAATCAGGCTATGACTTGACAGGATCCGATTCTTGCAATAAAACCGTTTTACTATCAATTATTCATTTAGGAAAGGAGAGCCATCATGACAGCAACGCTGATCAAAGGGACTGAGATTCGCGAACAAATTTTGGAGGAAATAACAGCAGAAGTAGCTGAAATCAAAGAAAAACATGGAGTTGTTCCAGGTCTGGTCACCATTCTTATCGGCGAGAGCCCCGCATCCATATCCTATGTCACCTTGAAGATTAAAACAGCACACAGAGTCGGTTTCAAGGAGATTCAGGACAGCCAGTCGGTTGATATCTCAGAAGAGGACCTGTTGGCTTTGATCGACAAGTACAACAATGATGACTCCATCAACGGTATTCTCGTTCAACTGCCGCTTCCCAAGCATATCAATGAAAAAAAAGTACTCAATGCCATTGATCCGGACAAGGATGTGGACGGATTTCATCCTGTAAATGTCGGTCGGCTAATGATTGGCGGCGATGAGGTTAGATTTCCTCCCTGCACACCCTTTGGTATTCAAGAGATGATTGTAAGGGCCGGTGTTGAAACCAGTGGTGCTGAAGTGGTTGTTGTCGGCCGATCTAATATTGTCGGTAAGCCCATCGCCAATATGATGGTCCAAAAGGGACCGGGTGCCAACGACACCGTTACAGTG
>JASJGV010000405.1:0-2913 GCA_033791325.1 Desulfobacterales bacterium
GGAGTCATTATTACTGCAGGTGCCTCGGGTATTGGACTAAGTATAGCGGAAAAATTTATGGCCAACGGTGCCAGTGTCCACGTGTGCGACATAAACGACCAGTTTTTGACGGAATCTAAAGCGGCCCTGCCAGGCATTGAAACAAGTCTTTGCGATGTCTCTGACGTTTCACAGGTCAAACAGATGTTTGCCAAAGCCTTGGACCACCTGGGGAAACTCCACGTTCTGGTCAATGGTGCCGGGATCACCGGGCCCACGGCAAGAGTCGAGGATGTTTTGCCGGAAGACTGGGACAAAACCATTTCCGTCAATTTAAACGGTCAGTTTTACTGTTCCAGGGAGGCCATTCCCCTGATCAAAAAATCCGGGGGTGGTTCCATTATCAACATGTCTTCCTGTTCCGGACTGATGGGCTCCCCTTTCAGATCCCCATATTGTGCGGCCAAGTGGGGAATCATCGGTATGACAAAGACAATGGCCATGGAATTGGGGGAATTTGGCATCCGTGTGAACGCCATTTGCCCCGGTATTGTGGAAGGGTCCCGTATGGACTGCGTCATCGCCACCGATGCAAAGCATAAAGGCACCACAGAAAAAGAAGTCAGAAAAATATATAAAGAGTGTGTTTCCATGAAAACCTTTGTGACACCCGAGGATGTCGCCGACATGATAATATTTCTGTGTTCCAAATCCGGTAGTAGAATCTCTGGCCAGGCCATCGGCATCGACGGCAATATCGAAATTCTTCGATAAAATTCCCTATCCGCTGAACCCTTTTTCCTACAATCGAGGAAACCAGGTGAAATTGAAAAGTATTCAACAAGTAACCATCATCGGCGCCGGCCGTATGGGTCTTGGCATCGGCCAGGAAATAGCCACAGCCGGAACGCCTGTCAGTTTTTACGATATCGATACAGATCAACTGGCAAAATTGAAACCGCAGATCGAGGATAATTTAAAGCGCCTGGTTGAAACCCGGGTGATCACCAAAAGTGTCGTTAAACCGACCATGGCAAGAATTACCGTATCAGAGGTTTTAAAAGAGGCAGTAAATGACGCCGATCTGGTGATTGAAGCTGTTGTGGAAAATCTGGAATTAAAAAAGAAAATATTCAAGACGCTGGATCGGTTGTGCCCGGAGCATACCATCCTGGCCAGCAATACCTCCAGCCTCATGCCCGGCATGCTGGCATCGGTCACCCAGCGAGTCGACCGGGTTCTGGTTGCCCATTATTTCTATCCCGCTTATTTAATGCCCCTGGTGGAGATTGTACGAAGTGAACACACCTCGGAGGAGTCGGTGAACACCATTTTCACCTTTTTAAAAACCATGGGGAAAAAGCCTATTGTCTGCCAAAAAGAAGTGCCCGGATTCATTGCCAACCGGCTCCAGATCATTCTTGAGCGGGAAGCTTTCCACATGGTCCAACGTGGCATTGCCTCGGCCCAGGACGTGGACAGGGCTGTAAAATACAGCTTCGGTCGTCGTTTGGGGGTGGCCGGCCCCTTTGAAATCCTCGAACACAACGAAGGATACGACATGACGGTGGCATGTGAAAAATACATACTTCCGGACATGGATACCTCCGATGAATCTTACCCCTTGATTCTTGAGATGGTGAAAAAGAACAAAATTGGTTTACGATCCCGTGAAGGATTTTATAAATGGACGCCTGAATTTGCGGAAAAATGGGAAAAGCAGATGGAAAAAAATCTAATTGGCTATCTATAGGGGTTGTCAGAAAAACGTTCCGATTGAGGACCGTTTTTCTGTTACAAACTCTTATGCCGCGATCCTATTTTCGGAACATTATTATGACAATCGGTATAAAAAACCAATCATGATCAACAACCCAAAAAAGGAATAAGTATGCGTAGCGTACAACCCCGGATACAATTCCTCTCCGAAGAGCAAAAGAAACTGTTTTACGGAAAAGCCCTGTGGGTATTGGAAACGGTAGGCGTTAAAGTCGAATGCCCTGAGATGGTCCTGGCATTTGCTGACCAGCCCGGTGTAAGGTGTGAAGGTGATGTGGTGAAACTTCCCGGGAAATTGGTTGAACAGGCATTGGAGACAGCCCCCCGTCAAGTGGATATATACAATCGACGCGGCGAGCAGGCTTTCAGCCTCGGGCCTGAGTTTAATCACCACACCCGATTTTCCATCGGTTCACCAACGCTTAATTACCAGCACCCCGAAACACGCGACATTGAAGAATGGAAGCGACACCATACCAGATTGATTGCGGGACTCGCCAATAGCCTGGATGCCTTTGATGCCATTGCAACACCCGGAACGATCCATGATTATGGCCCCAAACAGGCCGATTATTTTTCAACCCTGGAATTGCTGGCCAACACCCATAAACCCATTATCTTACTGGTCTCCAAGGACAATGCCTTCTCCGGTGTCTTAAGCTTCATCGAACACCTGTTCGATGGGTTGCGAGAAAAACCGTTCATAATCCCTTATGTCAATAACATTACCCCCCTCGTGCTGAACAAAGGCACCACCGACAAAATGAAAACGGCCTATTCTTACGATCTGCCAGTAATTTTTAACAATTTTGTCATGGCCGGAGCCAGCACTCCCATATCGCCTGCCGGGTGCATGACCCTCACCATCGCGGAACTGCTCATGGGTATTACCTGCAGCCAGTTGATACAACCGGGGGCGAAAATCATTGCCGGCAGTCTTTCAAAGTCATTTAATATGTCCACCATGAACGCTTTTTACAGTCCTTCGAGCCTGGTTGTCAGCCACAGTGTTGCAGAGATGATGGACTATTTTGCCATCCCCCACAGCGGAACCTCCGGGAACAGCCTCGGATGGGAAGGGGACCTGATCGAGGCCGGGATCAAGTGGATGAATTATCTGCCGAGCATCATGGGAAAAGTCGGTCTGTGTCCCTT
>JASJGV010000406.1:0-8517 GCA_033791325.1 Desulfobacterales bacterium
CGGGCCCGGATCCTGGTTCCCGAATTTGGCCCGACCCATGAGAGTTCCGAGGTAAAACTGGTACATGAGGATGACATTCCCTGGGACGATATCGCTTTTCCCGTTATTCAAAAAACCCTGGTGCATTATTTCAGGGATCGCAAGACAGGGACATTCGAATTTCAAAGTCTTGAATTGGCAGAACCGCCAACTGTCATCCGCTGAGCAGGTCAGGTAGGTATTAGGCGTAAGCTATAAGCGTTAAGCTTCTAACCGTTAATAGCTTACGGCTTAATGCTTAAGGCTTTTTCCGTTCTGCAACATCAATCCCAGTGCGAGCCCCGCGGCGGCCAGAAAACAGAATCCCATGGCATAGAATACGATCTGCAGGCCATACAGATCGGCGAGGTATCCGGAAACCGCGGCGGCAGTTGATCCGACCCCGAAAGAGAGAATAAAAAGCGTGCCATAGCCAAGACCCTGCCGATGCTGAGGCATGTATTTTGAAACGATGAAGTTTTGAGCAGGCTGAGCCGCGAATGAAAAGAAAGCATAACCGACTGACGCCAACAGCAGGAGTAATCCCCTGGAAAAAGACATAACAAAGACAAAAAGGGTGCCCATGCACACTGTGCCGAAATATATTTTTTCTACCGGGAATTTGTCGGTAAGGCGTCCAGACACGTATTGTCCAACAGCCCCAGATATCAGGGCCAGGGTTGCAACGGTCCCTCCCATTGTCACCACGTCCATTTTCAGGAAGCCCAACTGGATATTTTGTCCCATGTAGGTGGGAAGGAAAGTCATGATTCCCTTGTAGGACAGCCCCAGGGCTGTGGCCGACAAGAAGAATAAACAGAGAGAGAGGACGGAAGTTTTCTTTTTGGGGTCGGTCCGGGAGTCTGCCTGTGGGTTACTTTTCTTTTGAATGGTCGGATGCCTGGGCAGGGTCAGGGAAAAGAAGGCCAGGCCGAGGCCGATCAGACCGAAAACAACATGTGGTGCCCGCCATCCCAGACGCATGCCGATCCAGGCCGACAAAACCGGTACCACAGCCACCCCGATGCTGCCGGCGATACCGTTAATACCAAAGGCGGTTCCCTTTTCCTTGATGCCGAGGGAGATCAATGTGTTGACCGCTGGATGATACGTGCTGCAAAAAGCACCCATAAGCCCCATGACGATGGCATAAAATCCCAGGGAGCCGGCCGGCAGCACAAGTATGCCGGCCGTGCCGGCACCGAAGAGGTAGAGGCTGATAAGACGTCGAGGTCCTATCTTGTCGGCCAGGATGCCGGCCGGCAGGGATCCGAGCCCAAAGGCATAAGAGAACACCGTAACAAGTATCCCCATTGTAAAATAATCCGCACCAAATTCCGCCATAACCAGCGGCAACAGCGGTGGCAGGACACCTTCGTACAGGTGGACCAAACCATGCGAGGTCGTTGCAAGGCTCATGATCTTTTTTTCTTCGGGGTTCAAGACAGTTCCTTTCCGGCTGTGAGTTTCATGTTACTCCCATCCGCAGGCAATCCAAGGCATCGAGTCCGATATGGATCAGTAAACCGATACCCAGGAGGCGCATTTTTGGTATCAGCAGCAGCAAGGGGTAAAGGATGATGGCCACGGTTGAATGGAGCGGGTGAAAACCGATACTGCACCGGTTGGGATCGAAAATGGGGTTGGCCAGCAGGTGATCGAGGTCGATGATCATGGCAGACATCATGACGAGCCAGCTGGTCAGCCATTTGTCCCTGAATGCCAGCCCGGCAACCGCCCCAGGGATGGCAAAATGAAGAAAGATGTGCAGAACTGCCATGGAACCCTGGACCTCTCGAACCCTTCATTTCGATTTATATCATTTGCCGCGAATCATGACCAGGAGCATCTTGAATCGCTTATGAGCTTGCAGGGCATGGGTGATATTGGCCGGCATGATCAGCATTTCCCCGGCTTTTACGGTGGAGGGTTTCCCGCCGATGGTGATTTCCGCCTGTCCATCCAGGATGGTGACCACAGCGTCAAAGGGTGCCTTGTGTTCACTGAGCCCCTGTCCGGCATCGAAGGCAAACAAGGTTATGGTGCCGGTGTCTTTCTTGATGAGTGTCTTGCTGACCACAGATCCCATGGCGTAATCGACATGGTTTTCCAGGTTGAAAGGAACGCCCTTTTGGACGGCTGCATTGTCGTTCATGGTAGTCTCCTCTGTGGGTCTTATTTTCGATTGCTTACGCGTTTCAACCAGGTGGCCGGCTGTTTGCCGTCACCCGCCGAAGCGTTAGTCAAAAGCCAAACGGAACATATTTGTGATAACGACCATAAAATGGTACCCATATGAAAAGATGTCAATAGACAGCTTTGAAAATGGGGTCTTTCGACAGCGATTGTTATCATCCCGTATTTCTCAAAAACCGCGGAATTCTATTCTTTGGACTTGACAAGTAACGATAATATTCAGTATTGCATTAGTCCATGATACAAAATTCTCTTATCGATGATAGTGAACGCCGCACCGGAGGCGATCGACGCCAGTTCTCCTACGCATTCCATATACCGGAAAGGAGAACCGGTGGTGAACGTCGTGACAGTGACGACTCTCAGGATTCCAGATAGCGTCCAATTGTGCAACTCTCAGGTGATTCTCCGACCAATATAAATACTCTTTCTGTCTTTTTCTGCAACCTCACCATCACACCCTTTTCAAGACTGTGGCAGGCTCTTCAATGAAAAGTCATTGAAATAGTTTACAGTTCTGTGTTAAACAACATTACTTAAGCTGCAGTTTATTGAATGCATTTCAGAAATACAGGGATAACTGATCTTTTCATTGAACCTGGAAATGTCACGCAACGTCAGCGCACAATAGCCTCGTCTGGCTGCCGTGGGCAATTCCTAAAACCGTCTATCTGTTTAACCAACATGGTGTCTATAAAATCACTTGATGCGAAGGCGTATTACGGAATGGACATCGGAACTTCCACGGTTTTGAAAGAGCTTGGCCGTGGGAGCATGGCTGTTGTGTTTGAGGGGTACCAGCGAACCCTGAAACGTAAGATTGCCGTGAAAATTTTACCCAGGGCACTCATGACTCAGTCTGCCGCCGAAAGGTTTCAACAGGAAGCCGAAGCCGCGGCCATACTATCTCACCCGAATATTGTCCCGATCTACGAAGTGGGGGAAACTGACGAGTTTCTATTTATGAGCATGCAGCTGGTTCAGGGAAAAGACCTGTTGGCTTACATCACCAAAGCCAAGAGAAATGTGATTCCGTCCAGGAGAGTTTTGCCGCTGGTGTCGACATTCAATGTGGTTATCCACGTCCTGGAAGCGCTCGATTATGCACACGACCAGGGGATTGTCCACCGCGACATCAAGCCACCCAACATCCTGATCGAGGCGCATACGCGGCGACCACTGATTTCAGATTTTGGAACAGCCAGGTTTGTCAGGGGGGATGAGCTGGGAGAGGACCTCATCCTGGGTACCCCGCTTTATATGGCGCCCGAACAGATTTCCACGGCAGACGTGGACGGGCGGGCGGATATCTATGCCGTGGGGGTGATGTTGTTTCAAATGATCGTTGAGAAACTGCCTTTTGTGAGCTATCCCTCGATGATGGCGCTTCTGGCTCACAAACAGAAAGATCCCAAGGGTATCTTTCTGAAAATGCCGTCACAACTTAATACCCATCTGCATGAAAGCCTGGACCGGATTATCGGAAAGGCCATGGCATATGATCCAAAGAATCGTTTTTCCACATGTTCAGAACTTATCCGTGCCCTGAAGTGGTACCGTAAGAACCACCTGAAAGGTTAAACGGCCTGCTATGGGAGCCACCGCAGGAAAAGGGTAAAAACCTTTTTACCATGAAGAACAACCCTATTCATTAACAAGATCGTGAAGGGATCGAATGATGGATAAAGCAGGTCTCCAAAAAAATCTCTCGGACACTATTGGCAGAAATTTCAATTTGGTGTTTAACCAGATTGCCATGTACAATGTTTACCATAAGTCGGTTGTCGGATCCTTGGAACGGGTATACGAATCGTTTCAGGATGGCTTTAAAGCTTTGCCCACCATTGCACTGTCGCTTCACCAAGATCAGCTGTTTGTTGAAGACGAGGCTCTTGATTCCCGTATCAATACCAACCGGCTGACAGCCCATTTCAAGAAAACCGATATTCAATCGCTGGCTTTCGAAGCCGGCATAACCCTGGCGGATATGACTCAGTTCCTGGAAATCCTGACGGATCTCAACCGATATCCCAATGCGGATGCCATGAAAAAGGCTGTGCAGGAAAAGGGTTTAGAAAAAATTTTGATTAACTATTTTGTCTACCAGAAAATTAAAAATGACGAGGAGGTGGTTAAAAGCAACCAGGTTACAGGGGAAGGGTCGGAAGTTTCAACCACGGAAGACTTTTTGGCTATTATGGCCGCCGATATTCTTTCGGAAGAGGCCCGAAATAATATTTCGGTTCAAAACCTGATGCAGGGTCCGGAAGCGTTTTCCCAGATGCTCATCGAAGAAGACCTGGCAGCGGTCAGGAAAGTTGAAGATGGGAGTGTCCAGCCGGGAACTGCCTTGGTGCAAAGCTTGAACCGCTTTCAGGAAGATGTCGACATGGTTATTGCAAGCAAGACCGATGTCAACGTTATCGAGCTGGCAGAAGATATTTTCAAACTGAAACACCAACTGATTCAGGGCATCGAGGAGCAGAAAGCTCAGGGCGTGGTCTATCTCGATCGGCAGATTATCGACCGTGAGGTGGACGAGGTCGCGGACGGTGTCCTGATCCGACTGATTACCGAGGAGTACAACCAGGGGGCGGTATCTATCAAGCGCCTGGCACAGATTGTTCTGCGGATAACCACGGATACGACTGAACTGCAGCGGATCATACCGAAACTCAAGCGGGTGCTTCTGGATGCCGGGATGCCCATGATGGACTACCTTCAATTTGTCCAGGAATTGAAAAATGAACTTCAGAGCGACGAGCTGACGCGTGTTCTTGAACAAAGTGCCGAGGCAATTGGTCTGGAAGGGGAAGACCTGATTCAGGAGATCGTCAAGAATCCTCAGGGAACTGCAGAACTCATCTATCTTGCCGCCGAGATACGTAAGAGCGGCCAGGATGATCGTATTCTGTCCGATCTCCTGGTGGACTATGTCGAACGGGCCGGTACAGAGCTTACCCTGGAGGCCATGAAAGAAACCGGCGATGTTGCCGGGGGAAAGGTCAACAGCCTTTTTTCACAGATTCGCACAGGACTCGTGGACAAACTTAAAAATAAGGATATCGACGTCGATGTTCTGAAAAAAATGGAGGAACGTTTGACCGAGCGGATGGAAGAGAGCATCCGTCATCTCAAGTCCACCATGGTTTTCAATCAGATGCGCTCGGAAGATGGTCGACTGCCGACAAAGGCAGACATATTAAAGCTGCTCAAAACCCATGCAAAGGATGACGACGAACTAAAGGCGATCGTTCTGCAGGTCAAGGCGACGCTGGCGGAACGGGGCGTTCAGGAAAGCATGTTTCAGGAGATCTACGACGGCATTATGACCAAGCCGGTCCAGAAAGAGAGAAAAAAATCGAAATTTACCCCACCCGGTAGTCTAAACCAGGGCAGCACTCTCTTTGTGCTGGAAAAAGAGATTTTAAGAGCCAATCGCTACGACACCCCCTTTTCGTTGCTCTCCTTTACTGTGGCAAAGGCGGTCCCAAAAGAAGCTGCGATACCGGGCAGCATTGCACCGCAAGACATCATTGCAGTGTTTGTCGGTGCGCTGACAGATATTGTCAGGGAAACCGATCTCGTGGGGATGTTGGGTTCTAAAATGGTGGTGGTGATTCAACCCATGACCACAGGTGACAATGCCAAAATCGCCCTGGAGAGAATTTCGAAATTATTGAGATCCCACGAGATGGTGGTAAACGAAATCCCGTTTGATTTCAACTTTCTGGCCATCGTTACACCCTTTGATGCCGAACGGACCATTGATCTGAAAACCTTTGTGAAGGTGGCTCAGAGCGATCTCAAACTCTTAGCTGATCGTATATCCAATATACAGGGCATGGTGTGAGCCCTTAAAGCATCCCACAGCAACATTGGGGTTGTTCCTGGTTTTCCTTGACATTACCAAGTAATACTCATAATTACAGACGATATGTGTGCCTGTCTGAAGTATTGATCTGATTCTCTTATTTCAACAGTAAACGGAAAAAAGATTGGATCTTCAATAAGCAAATTCCGTTTTATTTTACCAAAGCCTGCTAATCGGCTAACATACGAAAAGAACCAAAAGGAGGCAAGCGATGGACAAAATCTTAAGGGTAAAAATGGGAGAGGAAGGCGGACCCCAGGTCATGGTCGAAGCACTGGGCAACTACGCCGGGTTAGGCGGTCGGGCCATGACATCGGCAGTTGTGGCAAAGGAAGTTCCACCATTGTGCCATCCCCTGGGAGTTGATAACAAACTCGTCATCGCACCCGGAATGCTCAGCGGATCTGCCGCAGCCATGTCCGGTCGTATTTCCGTGGGGTGCAAAAGTCCGCTGACCGGCGGTATCAAGGAGGCCAACTCGGGTGGCCAGCCATCACAGATGCTGGCAAGGCTCGGGTATGCTGCCATTATTCTGGAGGGGCGACCTGCAGACGACACGCTATATAAAATGGTCATCAATAAGGATGGCGCAACAATAGCAGCTGACAACAGTTTGAAAATGCTTGGCAACTACGATCTGGTTGAAAAGATGAAGGATGTATACGGCGACAAGGTGGCCTGCATCAGTATCGGGCCTGCCGGGGAGATGAAAATGTCGGCTGCATCCATCGCTTTTACGGATATGGAACAGCGTCCTACCCGGCATGCCGGTCGTGGCGGTGTCGGTGCGGTCATGGGGTCCAAGGGGGTCAAGGTGATCATCGTGGATGACGAAGGCACGGCAAGACGTGAACCCGCAGATCCCGAGAAATTTAAAGCGGCCAACAAGGAATTCGTGGCCGGTCTGAGAAAACACCCGGTTACAGGAGAAGGGTTGCCGGCGTATGGTACCAACGTCCTGACGAACGTCGTCAACGAAGCCGGCGGATATCCCGCCAACAATTTTTCCTCAGGCCAGTTTGCAGGTGCATCCAAGATCAGTGGTGAGGCACTGGCAGAAATGGAAGACAGCAGGGGTGGTGAAGGATCCTCCACGCACGGATGTCACCGGGGGTGTGTCATTCGCTGCTCAGGCACCTTTTACGGTAAAAATGGAAATTTCCTGACCAAACAACCCGAGTATGAAACCGTCTGGGCCCATGGCGGCAATTGCGGTATCGATGACCTGGATATCATTGCCGAGTTGGATCGCATGGATGACGATTTCGGGCTGGACACCATCGAGATGGGGGCTACCATCGGGGTCGCCATGGAAGGCGGAGTTGCCAAATTCGGCGATGCCGAGGCTGCCATCAGTCTTCTCAAGGAAGTCGGCCAGGGAACGCCTCTGGGGAGGATTCTGGGCAACGGGGCCTCGGTGACAGGCCAGGTTTTTGGCGTAGAGAGAGTCCCGGTGGTCAAGCGGCAAGCCATGCCCGCTTATGACCCCAGAGCCGTCCAGGGAATTGGTGTTACCTATGCCACAACCACTATGGGCGCAGACCACACAGCAGGCTATTCGGTCACGGCAAACCTCCTGGGTGTGGGTGGAAATGTGGATGGAACCAAACCTGAAGGCCAGGTGGAGCTTTCCCGAAATCTGCAGATTGCCACGGCAGCATTGGATTCAACGGGTATGTGTCTCTTTATCGCATTTGCCATCCTTGATCAGGCAGATACGTTTCAAAACTATATGGACCTGATCGCCGGCTTTAGCGGTCAGGATTTTACAGGGGATGACTTTGACGCCCTGGGTAAGTCAATTCTGACAAACGAGCGGGGATTCAATGCTGCTGCCGGGTTTACATCCAAGGATGACCGGCTGCCCGCCTTCTTCAAGACGGAACCGATTGCACCGCACAATGTGACTTTCAGTGTGAGCGATGAAGAACTGGACAGTGTATTCAACTTCTGATATCCGTTGACGGAGAATGTATGAAAGTACTTAAGGGGAGACGCAGTTTGTCTCCCCTTTTAACTGTCTTTACATAGATCCGGAATCGGATCCTTGAAAAAGGTTTTTCAAATGAACACCAACCATAAAAACGTCGCCGGAGATAAAACAGACCCAGGCCTGGTCTTGACCGTAATGGCCGGTGATACACACAAATTCGTGGGCCTGCTCAACGCGGGCTTCATGATCAACATGCGGGTCGGGGAATCTGTGCAGACACTTCTCTGTGACCGGCTCGGTCTGGATCAATCCTATTTTGATGAACGAATCCAAACCCTTTTTCTGAACAGCAAGCCTGTGGATAATCCCACAACGGCGCTGGTCAAAGATGGCTCCATTCTGGCGCTGTCGGCTGCCATGCCGGGTCTTGTGGGGGCAACATTCAGGAAAGGGGGCAAGTACCGATGGATGCGCAGCAGTATTTCCCACCCCGACG
>JASJGV010000407.1:0-3324 GCA_033791325.1 Desulfobacterales bacterium
TGAAAGCTTGCCGTCTTCAAGGGTGAAGATAATTTCCGCATTGCGCATCACTTTCGGGTCATGGGTGGAAAACACAAAGGTGGTGTCAAACTCATCGCGCATTTTTTTCATTAGACGAATGATTCGGTTGGCGGTGTCCCCGTCAAGATTGGCTGTGGGTTCGTCAGCCAGCACCAGTTTGGCCCTGGTCACCAGGGCTCGCGCCACAGCAACCCGTTGTTTCTGGCCGCCTGAAATCTGACTGGGGTATTTATTACCCTGATCCCCCATACCCACCGCTTCGAGCAAATCGTTCACCCGTTTTTTGCGTTTTTGGACCGGCCAGTTCTGGACCATGAGCAACGGATATTCAACGTTCTCAAAAACAGTGAGTACCGGAATCAGGTTAAAATCCTGGAACACAAAACCAATGTGCTCACCCCGGAACCTGGCTGCCTGCTTCCGGTCCAGGCTGGTAATGTCCTGGTCAGCCACAGTAAGCGTCCCTCTGGTCGGTGGATCAAGGCAGCCAATCATGTTGAGCAGGGTACTTTTCCCGCTGCCCGAAGGCCCCACAAAGGTGACAAAAGATGCCGGTTCAATGGTGAAGTCCACCCCGCCGATGGCAGTTACGGATATCTCACCCATCCGATAGGTTTTTTCAAGATTATTTGCAGTAACAAGAGACATGCTGATTTCCTTTTGTATTGTAAAAATGCAAAAGCATATACAGGGCCCTGTGATACAAGTAACTTCAGGCCCCGAGCCTATCTGAATATGCGTGATTTGTTTTTATTTTAGTAATATAATGATGAATTGAGTTTCCCGCAAGTCAGCCTAACGCTTTTTCAAAACGGGAATTTGCCGGTCGATAGGCGTTTTAGCAGCGTTGCATTTCAGCTGCACCAGAGTACTTTCATCTTGGAGTAGTGATTACAACCGGTATACGGTCGGCCGCCCATCGGGGTCGATCTCAATGCCGACCACGTCCCCTGTTTTAAATCCCAGGCGCTTGAACTCTTTCACCATGGCCTCGTGTTTATCCACCTGCCAATAGACAGACCATAACGGGTTGCGGACCGTGTCAATACCGTAAGCATCGTGGCTGCCCAGGTTGATCCTCAGTTTGTCCTTGGCGATCATGGTGTCGGCTTCGGCGATAAAGATATCGACTTGATACAGGTTATCGGTTAACGCCTGGGACACCCGGGCATGCAGTTCCGGTGTTTCGTCGAGGTAATGGCTGGCAATCTGGTACAGGTCTTCGGCATCCTGAATGGAAAGCCCCAAAACCGCGTAACGCTGATGCCGGAGGGCGAAATTCATCATGTCCTCTTCGTAGGTCCGGATGGTGTTGATCAGGTCTTCAATGTCCGGTTTGGGGCCCGAACATCCCATGAGCATTTCCTCACACTGGCTGATTAGATTTATATAAAAAGCCTTGTTGTCAATCACGTACAAGGGCCGTTCACGATAGTTCCGACGCTTGCGGACCCGCCTGAGGCCGTCAAGCTGCAGGCTGCGTTCACTCTCTTTCTGTTCGAGCGTCTCCACATGGGAGATGTTTTTGGCCTGGACCACAAATATCTCACCCCGGGAGGATACGATGTATTCAATTTCACAGTGGAACCCCAATTCAGCCTGGATTTTCTTGGATATCTGGAGCAACCGGCGGTCGTGGGGGATCTTGGTAATAAAGGGCTCTTTCTGGATTTTACGGGCCCGGTCCCGGCAGTACCCGAATTCCCACTGGGGACCGAGTGTTTTGGCCATCACACCCGTTCCCTCGATAAAGGGCATCACAATGGCGCCCATCTGCTCCAGGTCGATTTCGGGTGCGTGATAGAAGTGCTGCTGGCGCTGGATGGAAAGGCGATTGGTCGTCCTGGCCATGCGGATCATCTTCTTGCGCGCATACTGGATGCCCCCCACGTCGGCGTAGGTCCCGAAGGAATCGAAGGTGCCGCTTTTGAAATTTTCCTCCTCGATATGGGCGCTACGGGTGATCACTTTGTAACCGTCGCAGTTTTTGTCCAGGAATTTCTCCAACTTATCGAAGCGTTCGTGTTTGAAGTCCTCCGGGGTTAAATATATGAAAGGCGGTACATTGAACCCGGCCGCTTCCAGCCTGGCCAGCAGTTTTGCCTTTTCTGGAATACGCTTTCTCTTTTTGCTTGACATCGGTCAGATTTCTCCATAGCACCGGTAAACTTGTGATGTTAAAAAAAATATCATCCTTGAGCATGCCACCGTCCTTTTCGCCAGTCAAGGATTTCGGGAAACCTTGATGATCGAAATATCAAAGCTCAGCGGGGTGGCCGGCGGTACGATCTTTGCCATTTCAACAGCAAAAAGGCCCTGCTCATTGCGATCTGCTCGCATGTCAAAGATGCCATTATCGACAAGTTCGATGCCTGCTAAAAGGTCCATTGGTTCAAAAAAGATTATCACCGGGTAGAAGGTGGCATGACGCCTGCCTGTACCGGTCGGCGGAAGTCGAGGCGGCGCCGACCCGGTGTAAGTGTCTGGGTGCGTTCGGCTACTTGCAAAAGCCGGTGGACATCGAAAAATTGAGTCTTATGCTGAAAGAAGCACACCGGCAAGTCGAGAGTCGCCGTTCAAAATGAGGGGATGACTATGGATGACCAACTGGATCTTCTGCGAAAAAGTGGATTGCAATTTTTCGGCAAAATGTCAGCCGCCAATGCCCACGAAATAAAAAACGCCCTCGCTGTTATCAACGAAAACGCGGGGTTGTTGGAGGATTTCGTCAACCTGGCTGAAAAAGGGGCTCCCCTGGATCTGCCGCGCCTCAAGCGGTTGGCAGACAAGATTAAACAGCAGGTGGCCCGGGCCGACCACATAGCCAAGAGCACCAACCGCTTCGCCCACAGTGTGGACAAGTGCCCCGGGGCCGCCAACCTGGAACCGGCTTTGTTACTGGTGGCGGACATGGCCCATCGCTTCGCGACGCTGCGCCATGTCCACCTGACGCTGGAGCCGATTGAGGTAACCATTACCTTGCCGGTGCGGCCATTCATTTTGCTGCATTTGCTATGGTTGTGCCTGCATGCCTGCATAAAAACCTGTGCGGGTGGGCACACGCTGAAGATTGCTGCATGCCGGGTCAACAGCATTACCGAAATCCGGTATGGCCCGTTAACAGAAAAAAACGATTCATTTGTCTCGGATTTACGGGCATCGCCCGAAATAGCTGTTTTGCTCCGTACCCTGAATGGTCATCTGGAAGCAGACACGGGTGCTGCGGCTTTGATACTTACATTTCAGTAAAATACAATACGAGGAGGATTAAAGATGTCTGAAAAAGTGCTATTGGTAGATGAT
>JASJGV010000408.1:0-3328 GCA_033791325.1 Desulfobacterales bacterium
GAATTTCATATTTCATACAAAGCCAAACCCCTTTGAAATTGACTGACATGACATAATCCCAGTCCTCTTCACTGATTTCAGCTGTCCGGGCATCTTTTTCCCGGGCATGAATCCCGGCATTGTTGTAGGCGCAGTCCAGACGCCCGTAGTGCTCCACTGCCGAACTGATCAGGTTTTCGACATCGCCGGCTCGGCTGACATCGGCTTTGATAAAAAAAGCATCCCCACCGGCCTCCCGGATCAACTGGGCCGTGTTTTCACCACCGGCAACATCCACATCGCAAACCACCACCCGGGCGCCTTCTCTGGCCATAATTTCCGCGGAAGCCTGCCCGATACCGCCACCAGCACCGGTTACCAAGCCCACTTTCCCATTTAATCTGCCTGCCATAAATCCACCCTCTATTAAATTATAGATTCTAACAGCATTGTCATGGCTCACAATAAGCCTGAATAACAAATCACACGGACAATCTAAAACCAATCAACCTTTCACAACGACCTCTTCCACCGCAAAACTGTTTGGATTGACCACACGTGAAAAATAATCCTCGTCGATATTTTTTCCGCTGGGCAGCATTGTCTTGTAACAGCGGTCGTAGACGCGCAGCATGGCCGCTTCATCCTCATACCAGGTTTCCACTATTCCAAAACAGATTTTTTCCCCTTTAATGACCTTGGTGACACGATTGATCACATACTTTGCCAAGTCATCACCTGCGGCTTTGATGAAATCAGCCGCGTGCGTCTGCGTATGATAATGCCACCACTCTTCTTCATCTGTTCCTTCGGGAATTGAATAAATACCGATTCGCTTGATCATGCTCTAATCCTCCGCTCATTTGTTATACATCTGATTCTATACAAAATGCTGGTATTTTGCTGTCAAGCCTTGGCAGTGAATTCTTCCACCACATAACCAAAAGCATCCACGACCCGAACATTGAAATCCTCTGATACATTCCTGCCATTGGGTAATATCACCCGTTCATGGGCATCAAATCCCTTGGTAAGACCTTCCCTGTCCGCAAACCAGAGCTCAACAACACCAAAACAAACGGATTGCCCTTTGACAACCCTGCTCACTCGGTTGATGACGTAATATTCCAGGTAATCATCAAAGGAATCAACACTGTGCACAGCATGTTCACAGGTGTGATATTTCCAGAATTCATTTGGATCGGTCCCGGACGGCAAGGAATAAAAACCCATGTATTTGGCAGGTGAGGATGGTAATTCCCGGGATGGTTTTTTGGCCACAAATTCTTCTACTTCAAAATTAACCTGTTCAGGAGAAAAACGATCTAAATAATCCTGGGCAATACTTTTGCCATTGGGAAGAAGCTCGCTTTCAAGTGCCTGTAAACCAGCCTTCATCGCAGCTCGATCCCGCCACCAGGTTTCCACAACGCCAAAAAAATGACTATCCCCTTTGGTAATATCCACCACACGGTTGATGGCAACCTTTGCAAGATCATCACCACAAACCTTCAATACCGCCGGTGCGTGTTCCTGGGTATGATAGCGCCAGAACACATCTCCATCCATCTGGCCGGGGATGGAGTACAACGCCATTCGCTTAATCATCCATTACCTCTATTGAATTAAAGAAACTCGCAGTCCTGATAAACAGGATCTTTCACAAGCTTGTTGATGTGTTCTTTTGAGATGGCTTCTATACTTGTGTTTGCGGTTACGGTCAGCCGGTCATTCCACCCCGTATACAATGTGCTTAACCAGCAGATTGCCCCCTTCGACCGGCAGGGTCGTACCGGTGATATAGCCCGCTCGCTCCGAACAGAAAAACAAAATGGCTTCAACCACATCCTCCGGTTGGGCCAGCCTGCCGATGGGGATACCTTCAACACCTTTTTCAAGGGTGGTGGGATCATCAAAAAACTGCCGCAGGAGATCGGTCACCACCGGTCCGGGAGCCACGGAATTAACCGTAATCCCATAGGACGCCAGTTTTAGGGCCATGACCTTGGTCAACATGACCAGGGCAGCCTTGGATACATCGTAACTGACCATGGGGCGTGTCGAAGGCGTAAAAGCCGAGGCTGAAGAAAGATTTACGATACGGCCATATTGGGCTTCCGACATGGCCTTGGAAATCTTCTGGCTCAAAAAGAAGGTCCCTTTCAGGTTGATATCCATGATACGGTCCCACTGCTTCGGGGTAAGCTCAAAGAATTCCTCCGGGGCTGCCATCCCGGCGCAGTTAACCAGAATATCCACTTTTCTTGACGATGGTTTTATGCCGGTAACAAAGGTGTCAATGCTGTCCATGTCTGCCAGGTCCAGTGGGTAGGCCTGGCAACGCTGTTCAGAAGGTTCGATGTCTGCCGCTGTTTCCTGTGCTTTGGCAAAATTGATGTCCCCGATGATCACCTGTGCTCCTTTGGCTACCAGATGTTGGGCCACGGCTTTCCCGATACCCGCAGCACCCCCGGTGACGATGGCATTTCTCCCTTCAAAATCCATTGTTCATCCTCCAACCATTTTATTAGCGATAATGTTATAGATCATAGGCTGCCATATACCCTTCGTAAAAGGCATTGACCCCGTCTCGGGGTCCTTTTGCATCTCCGATAGTCGTTACGGTCACACCGGTATCCGCCAGCTCCAAAGCCAGCGCCTTGTTGGGTTTTCCGCCAATAGCAAATACAATAGAGTCCACATCCTCAATGATTTTTTCGCCCTCTGGTGACTTCAGCGTAACCGTGGTATCTGAAACGGCAGTGATAACGGTGTCGCACCAGGTATCGACCTTGTACCTGGCAAAATCCTCAAATAGAAACCATTTGAAATCAGGCAACATATTCGACAAAATTTGCGGCATCATCTCGACAATGAAGACCTCCTTGCCTTGGGCGGCCAGGAAATGGGCCGTCTCGGCGCCCACCGGGCCACATCCGATAATCATCACTTTCTGGCCCACATCAACTTCTCCGGCCAATACGTGTTCAGCTATGAGCGCCCGATCCGCATCAATACCCTTGAGTTCCGGGATCTCGATTTTTGCACCCGTGGCAATGATGACGGCATCCGGTTTTTCGGTCATCACAACCGATCGGGTCAAGGCCTCATTCAAACGAAGGTCGATATCCAAACGTTTTAGCTCTTTTCCACAAAAAGCAACCGCCGTGGCATATTCATCTTTATGCGGTGCCACCGAAGCCAACTGCAGCCTGCCACCCAGTTTCATACTTTCTTCAAACAGGATCACATCGTGCCCGCGAAGTTTTGCAACACGGGCCGCCTCCATACCTGCCGGACCGCCGCCGGCAATCAAGATTTTCTTTTTCGTTTTGGCCGGTGTTATATG
>JASJGV010000409.1:0-6045 GCA_033791325.1 Desulfobacterales bacterium
TATTATTCTGTAAAAAGTTAAAATTGTGCTGCCGGGAATTATCGATTCCTACCATAATGGTAAAAAAGTCTATCCCACAATCCAAAACAATGAAAGCGACCCTTTTCCAATCGAAGCACTAATACCCCCCAAGGAAAAAATTGCAGTGGAAACATATGTTGAGCAGATTGAAACATATGTACAGTCACAACAAATCAATATTAAATTTGAAGAAAAATTTAAAACCATCGAACGGGAAAACTCTGAATTCATTGTCCGGACAGGTAATAATATCTATATCACTAAAAATGTGATTCTATCTTTCGGCAGCAACATTCCCAACGATCTCGGCATTTATGGTGAGGCCCGAACGGTTGCCCGGAATCTGGAAAATACCCTGGATTATATAGGAGTGAGCACACTGGTCATCGGTGGTGGAAACGCTGCAGCAGATATCGTCGCGGCACTTTCCAAAGTAAAGCGGGAAGCCAGCGACCCCACACCGGTCTACTGGGGCCATACCAGGACAACGTTCAAAATAAATAAAGATACGGCCCGAGACCTTGGAGAGGAGATCCTTCTGGGTGGGCAAATTAAAATTCTGCAGGGAGCGATACCTAAAATCGGAGAAGTCGATTCAGAGGGAATCGATCGTCTCTATATCCATCAGACGCCTGGTCCGCATGCACGTGATGACGTCTATATGTACCAGGGAATGAGTTTTCCCATGAAAAATGTCATCGCCTGCGTGGGAACCCATGGCCCCTCGGCCATATTCAACAAGCTCGACCTGCAGCAGATTACCTGTGTCGGAGAAATTTGCAAGATCGCCAGGGAAGGAGAACAGGTACTGCTGCTCACCCAAAACCTCCAAACCAGCACCAAAGGCATCTATGCAATCGGCGGATCGATCAGCCCCTCTTATATGGAAATCCATTCTGAAGGAACGATCAAGGAAAAAAAACACCCCAATCTCATCTACACCGCCATAAAAGATGCTGCTACAGCCATGAACGGAATACTCAAAGTTTACAGATAAGAGGTCCCGGTGTAAACGATCACCCGTAAAACGGGCGACCTTCAATGTTGTGCTATCGTAACGGAAGGAAAGCGTGAGCGGTCCGTGTGGGGCAGGAATTTGGCGGCACTGAAACGGTTCATGAACATCTGGTTAACATTCAGTTCCAGATAGGTTATTTTTTCTTTTATCTCCTCGATGGCCGTCATGCTTTCACAGGAAGTGAGGACCTTTGTCGCCCCTTCAAGGGATGCGTTCCCCAGAGACTGATAAGTATTTGGCGGCAAATCGGGCAGCATGCCAATGGTAACAGCTGATACGGGGTCGATAAATGCGCCGAATGTCCCTGCCACATGGAAAGTCTTCAAATCCGCCGGTACCATACCCACGGATTCTGTTATGGTCTCCAGGATGGTGTACATGGCAGCCTTGGATCGAATCAGGCTGTCCATATCCGCCTGGGTGATCATCAGTGGCTGTCCTGTCCCGGATTCATCCGCCGAAACGATTTCCAGATAGGGTATACGTGATTGCGTGGCGAGTTTCTTGCCGCACACCTCGGGAACAAACCGGCCCCTGAGGTCGATCATGCCTGTAAGAAACAAGTTTGCTGCAAGATCGATCATACCGGAACCGCAGATCCCGATGGGCAGCATCTCATCGATGGTGTGAATCTGAAATTCCCGTGTTTCAGGATCAATACGCAGGCGGTCGATGACACCCGGGCCCGCCATCATGCCAATCCGGGCGACACCGCCTTCAAGTGCAGGTCCGGCTGCACCGGCACACGCCACCAGCCAGCTGTCGTTGCCCAGAACAACCTCCGCGTTGGTTCCCACATCCACCAATATTGCCGGATCCGGCTGCCTGCTGAGACCGCTGTGCAGAATGCCGGCAATGAGATCACCGCCAAAATAACTTCCGATGTTGGGCAGGATAAAGACCCTGGCAGCAGGATTGATCTGCAGTCCGTATGCGTCGGCTTTTTGAATATCAGGACTGTTAATAACCGGGATATAGGGTTCTCTGATCAACCACCTGGGTGACAGCCCCATGAACAGATGCGTCATAGTGGTATTTCCGGCAAGGGCCATGAAGTAGACATCACTTGTGTGGAATCCACAATCCTTACAGGCATTCCGGATACGCCGGTTCAGTTCGTCGATAATCATCCGGTTGAGTTTTTCAAGACCGCCCGGTTGATCACAAGCATGAATACGTGTCAGAACATCAGGGCCGACACGGAGCTGAGGATTGTCAAACGACCCTTCAAAAAGAATCGCACCTTTTGACAATTCCACCAGCCGGATCACGACCCGCGAAGTTCCCAGGTCAACGGCCACTCCGACCATCCGTTGGCTCTCCAGTGGGTTCGAAATACCGGTGAGATGCCACAGGTCGGCATCCCGTCTCTTTACGACAACACAGCGCGCGGCATAACCCCAGTCCCGCAATCGAAACGGCAGTTCCTGCAAAATACTTAAATCGATTTCCACTTTCTCGGTATGTAACTGCCTTTTGAGTTGATTTTTCAGACGATCCGCATCAGCGGTATTGTCCTGAAGGCTCGGGAGAGACAGACTGACATTTCGAACCCAACCATCAGCAACACCGCATGCGTCCATATTCATATCTTTTCGATCCATGCTTTTGAGTTAGTGTCCGTCCAGAAATAGAGATTTTCACGTTCTGACAAGGCGAACGTCGGATTTAACCCGGAGGCGCCCGCAGGAAGTGCCCTTGGGGTGAATAGCGAGCTATTTTGAGGAGTTAAATCATGTCGTCCAACGCCGGCAGGGCGTGAAAAGACCATTTATGGATGGACACTAGTTAGTTTTCTCGTACATGGTAGTTCACAGAAGATCAAGTAAGAATCGAACCGTCAAGAAATCAGGGTGGGGAAATGGCCGAATATCAGCTCGAACAGCTGGAGGCTCTGGAACTGGTAACTGGATATATGTCAGGGCTGAAGACTGCAGACATGGATGTACTGAAGGAAAAACTGGCGGATTATTTATGTTTCCGAAGGGACGTGGAAACCTTTTTATCCACCCACTTCAGTGATATCTGTACAGAGACCTGTTATCAAAGCCGGATAAGTGCCTGTTGTACCCGCGAGGGTATCATTACCTTTTTTGCCGATGTGGTGGTTAACGCGATTATGTCTGATGAAACAGCAATACAGGCTTTGTTCTCGGTTCTGCGTTCTTCCCAGGAGGGATCCAAATGTATTTATCTGGGAGAGAAAGGATGCATGTGGCAGGTGAAACCGCTGGTTTGTGAAATGTTTCTTTGTAAAAAGGCTGAAGATGCGGTGCTGAAAATCAACCAGGCCCTCCGGAACGAATGGCATGCCTTGAAGAAAAGGGAAAAGACTTTCCGGTGGCCGGACCAGCGGGTCCTCTTCGATGAACTGGAGCAGTTGTTTCTGGATGCCGGACATACATCACCCTTGATGTATCTGCACAACAGCCCGGGGTTGTTGAGGGTTAAGCAGACAGCGATAAGCGGTAAGCCATAAGCGGTAAGCAACTTACGGCTTATGGCTTATCGCTTGTTTCCTGATACTAAATGCGGCTTGAAAGCCCTGTAGAGAGACGCATCCATGATGGCTTCGTAGCCCTTTAGCTCTGCCACGACACGGCTTTCGGCATCGATCAAGGTAAAATCACCTGTCATCTTGTGGTCTTTAACATCCGTGACTTGAAGCACTGCCATGACACCGTCAGAAGGAAATGTCGTGCAATATTGCCGGTAATGTCTGCAATAGCTTGGCAACGAGACAGAACCGGTCTCTTCATAACACCAGAGGGTTGCGAGCTGAAAGGCACAGTCCAGGGCAAGGGGATCGCTGAGCCAGTTACTTCTCAGGGGGTCTTTGATCCAGGTTTCCGGTGCCGGCGCCGAAGATATCTTGGCCGATATACCCCAGGATGAGCAGTCGGTTATTTCCCTGATTCCCCGTAACGCCAGACCGTGAAAAAGAATTTTGTCATAAACTTCTTCCATGCTGCGGGGATACCCGTTCGAAGACTCCGGACGGGTTGACTCAAATATGGGTGCAGCGGGGAGCTTGTCTGTCAAAATGGCTTTTGCACTCGAATGAATGACATCTTTTCCCTCGAGCACGCCGTCCCGCAGTTCGACACCGACTTCAAAAAGAGAGCCTTTCCGATCGGCTTTTCCGGCAAAGAGACGTATCAGTTTTTTCTGTTGTTCGAGTTTGATGCCTTTCAGTATACGCATGTCATCGATACCGTGCAGAACCAGTCCCGGGTTGCCGTGCAGCGCTCCATGCCCAAACCATTCCGTAATGAGAGCAAACGGAACAACCGGCTTGCCATCCAGTATGTGCGCATCCAGTATCGGATGGTTAGTGGTATCGATTTCGCGTTTGAAGGTCAGTGACATAGACGGTGACTGGACTTGCCGGTCTGATGCCTGGTTATCCATTTTTTTTGTTCGGGTGATGACCTGGTCGGTCAGTGAAGATCCCACCACGACTTCAACCGGATGCGTGCCTGTCTGACTCATTTCGAGCAGCATGCAGTGGGCACCGGCTTTCATTGGAATAAGCGCGATCCTGCTTTTCTGGAATTCACGCTTCAGACCAGGCGTTACCATGCCGCCATCCCAGGGACCCCAGTTGATAGCGATGACCCGACAGTTTTTCCTTTGTCTGGCCTCACGGCGAGAAACCTTGTTCAGGACTTCGTTGGCCATGGCATAATCCACCTGGCCTTTGTTGCCGAAACGGGCCGCTACAGAAGAGAAGACAACAATATATTTCAGCGGGTCTGATGATGTCGCACCCATGAGGGTCCGGAACCCACCGACCTTTGTTTCGTATACCCGGTTGAATTGCTCCAGGGATTTGTCCTGAATGAGGAGATCTTCGATAACACCTGCTCCGTGAACGATATCGCGAATGGGGAAGAGTGATTTTCGGATATCCTGAAGAAGGGCTGTTACAGTATCAGCATCCCTGATATCGGCTGTTTCGTATAGGACCTTAGAGCCGGTTGCCACAAGTTTTTGCAGCGTCGCCGCGATCTCTCTGTTAGCCATGTATCGTCTATAGGACATTTCAATGTCTTTAGGCGAAGCGCCATTGTTGTTAAACTCGTTGGCCAGAATTGCTTTTTTTATATCCGGTTCTTTTTCTATCCCATCCAACCAGGCCGGTTCCGGGGACGGCATGGGGGATCTTCCTAAAAGAACGAACGATAGCGGTATGTGTTCGGCGAGTGCAAAGGCTGCTGCAGCCGTCACGCCTCTGGCACCACCGGCAACAAGCACCACATCATCCGGGCGAAGTGCCAGCTCGACCTTTGCGTCCTTATGGTAGGGAACCGGCGTAAGTTCCAGGGTATAGCGGTTTTCACCGTCAAGTCCGACCTCAACACTGTCATGCGCTTGCATATCAAGAATTTCCGCGACGATCTTGTGAGCCATTTCCGTTACATCCGCCCAGGTGGGATCGAGATCAAGTGCTTTACAGACGACGCCGTCCCATTCAATTGCGGCTGTCTTCGCCAGTCCGGCCAGGCCACCGGAAACTGGGTTTTTCAGGGCCTTGTCTCTGAAACCAAAGGCACCATCGAGTTGTGTAACAGTGGCAAACAGGGTGAAGCCTGTCTGGGCGTTCCGGATCAGAGACGGCGCAAAAAACCGAGCCAGTTGAAATGCTGTTTTAAGGGTGGTGTCACCTGGCTGGTCATCGCCATTGTGAGAATCCGGAAGAATGACCAGTCCTGCGGCATTGGAGATGTTGTGCGAACCATTCAGGATATCGGGGAGTCCTGATACCGGCACGTGGGAGGCCTGGATGTCGTGGTCAGCAAACGAGCCAATGAGTGCTTCACCAAGACCTGAAGCGTTGCCGACAATGTATATGCACTTGTCAGACGGTATGATTTCAAGTTCGATCCGGGGCAGCGGTCTGTTTTTGATGGCCACTATGTGTCTTCCAATATCGGAAAACAGGGCAGCTGCGGGATCGGGGGAGGGGGACCTTTCAAGTGTTGTGGCCGACTGAACATGGGTAG
>JASJGV010000410.1:0-4737 GCA_033791325.1 Desulfobacterales bacterium
AACATACATGTTATTCCCATTACCGGGCGCCCGGCTGGGTGGTGTGATCACAGTGCCCGCATGTGGCCGGTTGCAGGTTTAGTGGGTGAAAACGGCGCATTTTATTTTTGCTACGACCTTGAAAAGAAGAAAATGATCCGACGCTATTTTAAGTCAGAGCCGGAAAGACTGCGGGATCAAAAAAAGCTCGATGCCTTGAGAAAGGAGATATTAAGACAGGTCCCGGGAAGCGACGTGTCTGCCGATCAGGCTTATCGGGAAGCTGACCTGGCCATTGATTTCTGTGAAGATGTTGAACCTCTACCCAAGTCTTCCATCGATACAATCGTCCAGTTGTTTGAGAATGCCGGCGCCCAGGCAAAGCCTAGTTCCATTCATGTCAATGGCTGGTTTGGCTCTTACGATAAGCTCACCATGACGAAATTACTCTTAAATGAAATTTACAGCATCGATGTGAATCATAAGAATGAATGTGTTCTTTATATCGGTGACTCACCCAACGACTGTCCCATGTTTGAATTTTTTCGCCACTCGGTCGGGGTGGCAAATATCCGTGAATTTGAAGGCGAGCTTCCGTCAAAACCGGCATGGGTAACGGAAAGGGTAGGCGGCTACGGGTTTGCCGAAATGGTAGATATCCTTTTGTCATAAAAGGAAAGAGCACATTTCAATGTTAGGATATTTATTTACAGACGCCTGGCCGTCCTTTATAACTCAGGCAGTACCGTATCAGGGGTGGGCACGCTTACATTATAACGACCTGGCTAAGAAAATGATTTGCTTTTCCCCTGCCAAATTCTTTTCCTCTATTTGATTCGCTCGCTATTTCCGGTTATAAACAAAAGGTTGACAGGCTTTCCTGTTAAGTGGAATAACTATCTTTAATATATAGTTTTGTTTACGTACATGTGAGAATTGCCCCCCAGGTTTTATCAATCTTTAAACAAACCCAAATAAAGGAGGGAAGTATGACAAAGTTTACGAAACATAAATTCATTCGGTTTGGCGTTTCCTTTTTTGCATTATTCTCCATTATTTTCCTTGTTTCAAGTTTGGCCATCGCGGACTGTCAGCGGGGTACTCTGGATGTTCGTTTTTGTGATGAAGACGGTGATCTGGTGGCAGATACCCCTACCGATCCAAAAAAGTGGCTCGATCCGGATACCCTGATCTTCTCATATACACCGGTTGAAGACCCATCTGTATATGAAAATGTTTTTACGGAATTCATGGATTATCTGGCCGAAAACACCGGTAAAAAGGTGCGCTGGTACGGTGCGGAATCCTACGCTGCCCAGGTGGAAGCCATGCGCTCGGGACGTCTGCATGTGGCTGGTATATCCACCGGCCCCACATGTTACGGTGTAAATCTGGCCGGATATGTTCCTTTTGCTATTATGGGCAAGGCCGACGGCTCCTTCGGCTACAAGCTGCAGCTCATTACCCACAAAGATTCTGACATCAAAACGTTTAAAGATATGAAGGGGCGCAAGATCGCACATGTCACACCTTCTTCCAACTCCGGGAATCAAGCCCCGCGGGCACTTTTCAAAGCCCTGGGGGTTGAACCGGATGTGGATTACAAGGTGATATACTCCGGTAAACATGACAATTCCATAATGGGTGTTGCCAATAAAGATTACGATGCGGCGCCCATCGCGTCCAGTGTTCTGGATCGAATGGACCAGAAAGGCGTGGTTAGTATAGATGATTTACGCATTATCTGGGAGTCCAAGCTTTTCCCGACAACATCTTATGGCTATGCCCACAACCTACACCCGGACCTGGCCCGTAAGATCGTTTATTCATTTCTGTCATTCGACTGGGAAGGTACTGCTCTTGATAAAGAATTCGGTAAGCAGGCGGATCGTTTCATACCCATTACATACATCAACCACTGGTCGGATATTCGCACCATCCAAAAGACAAATGGTGTTGTGTACAGTGATGAAAGCCTGAAAGGACTTAAAGTTAAAAAGAAGAAAAAGAAAAAATCATAATATTAAAAGCCCAATCAAGGGATCGCCGGAAAACCGGCGATCCCATCCCCTTACTCCAAAGGCACCCTATGCTCACCATTTCCGAACTGACAAAAGTATATCCCACCGGTGCAAAAGCGTTGACCCATGTGAGCTTCACAGTTGATCAACCCCAGGTTATCACCATCATCGGTCCGTCCGGTGCCGGAAAAAGTACATTGATCCGCTGTATCAACCGGCTCGTTGAGCCGACCTCGGGTAAGGTTTTGCTCGATGACATGGATATTGTATCTCTAACCCGTCGGGAATTGAGAAAAGCCCGTCGACGTATGGGAATGATATTTCAGGAATATAATTTAGTGGATCGCCTGACGGTCATGGAAAATCTGCTTTCCGGTCGGTTAGGGTACGTGTCGTTCTGGCGGGCCTACAGCCGGCGGTTTCCCCGAGAGGATGTGACGGCTGCATTCAAGCTGTTAGATCGTGTGGGCCTGGAAGGATATCAGGATACCCGCGCAGACGCACTTTCCGGTGGCCAACGCCAACGCGTGGGAATTGCAAGAGCCCTGATGCAGGCACCCGAGTTACTGCTGGTGGATGAGCCCACCGCCAGCCTCGATCCAAAAACATCTCGCCAAATCATGCGCCTGCTGGTGGAGCTGGTCCGGGAGCGCGGCACACCGGCCTTGGTCAATATTCACGATGTAGCCCTGGCTCAA
The DNA here is from genome assembly GCA_033791325.1 of Desulfobacterales bacterium. GTDB lineage: Bacteria > Desulfobacterota > Desulfobacteria > Desulfobacterales > B30-G6 > B30-G6. The sequence continues at coordinate 2,699 of JASJGV010000410.1, forward strand.
TCCTTCTCAGACCGGATCATCGGTCTGAGAACCGGTGAAATCGTCTTTGACGGTACATCTAACCAGGTTACAGCAGAGGTTCTTACGGAGATCTACGGTGAAGAGGATTGGAGCCAGACCATCCGTAAAGGGGATGACGACAGCCCCTCTCAAACCGATGAAAAATCCTCAAAAAAGAATGGATATATCCGGGAGGCTGTTACAGGATGAACATATCCTCGGAGATATCTTCCACGACCATCCCAAGTTGGCACCGGATTCGTATGATCGAGCATCCGGTCCTTCGTTATGGTTTGATGGTGCTGACCCTTGTTTACATTCTCTGGTCCCTGGGGACTTTGGATATCAGCTGGCATCGGATTTCCACCGGTAGTCCGAGAGCGATTAACATGTTTGCCCGCATGATCCCACCGGATTTCAGCCGGTGGGCCTTGTTGGTTAAGGGTGTGCTGGAAAGCATCCAGATGGCACTCGCCGCCAGCTTTTTCGGTATGCTGTTGTCGATACCCTTGGGTTTGTGCGGGGCGTCAAACATCGTTCCCAAACCCGTTTATTTAGTGGCACGTACACTGATTGTTCTGTCACGAACCTTTCATGAAATCATTATTGCCATATTCTTTGTCAAGATCTTTGGTTTCGGCCCTCTGGCCGGTGTACTCACCCTGATTGTCGCCAGTACCAGCTTTATCTCTAAAATGATTGCCGAAGACATCGAAAACCTGCCGCCCGGTCACCTGGAAGCCATTCGCGCCACCGGCGCCAGCTTTCCCAAGCTATTGATTTACTGCATCTCACCAAGAGTGCTTCCCCGTTATCTGGGTGTTTCCATTTATCGCCTGGACGCGAATATTCGTCATTCCACGGTTGTTGGCATTGTGGGAGCAGGCGGTATCGGCCAGGTCCTTGCCGCCACTTTCAGCCGGTATGACTATGATTTTAGTCTGACCATTCTGATGACTATCGTCGCCCTGGTGTTTCTGGGAGAGTTTTTTTCAAGCTGGGTTAGAGGCTACCTGCGATGACGGTCACGGAACACGCAAAAAAACATCCCGAAGTATGGCGACGCTTTTCGCCAAGACAGACGCTCATCCGCTATGCCTGGTATCTTGCCATCGTTGCGGTGGCAACCTGGTCAATCAGCAATCTTGATCTGCCCTGGTTTTACTTTTTAGATGCCCACATTCAGGCCATGGACCTGGTCACCCGAATGTGGCCCCCGGACGTGTCATTTTGGGAAACACTGGCCGCCCCTCTGCTGGAGACCATACATATTGCTACCTTGGGTACGATATTTACTTTCTTTATTGCTTTTCCGGTGGCGTTTCTGGCTGCGCGCAATACCACATTCAATACCGTAACCTGGTTTGTAGGGAGACTTATTCTGGTCACCTCCCGATCGGTCAACACCGTGGTATGGGGACTTTTTTTTGTGGCGATTTTCGGCCCGGGGCCGCTGGCCGGAATTTGGGCCATTGCCTTTCGCTCCATCGGCTTTATGGGAAAACTGGTTGCTGAAGCCATCGAGGAAATCGATGAAGGGGTCGTTGAAGCCATCGAAGCAACGGGCGCATCAAGATTGCAGGTCTTATGGTATGGCATATTGCCGCAAGTTATGCCGGTAATATATGGGACCTCTGTCTACCGGTGGGATATCAACATTCGCGAGTCCACCGTTCTCGGATTTGTGGGTGCCGGCGGAATCGGTATACTTCTGTACTCATCCATTAATCAGTTTCTGTGGCGTGAAGTATCATTAATCCTTCTCTCGGTTTTCGGTGTGGTCATGATCAGCGAGTTTCTTTCCGCTTCCATCAGACAAAAAATCAGCTGATACCGCTCTTGATTTAATACATAAACATACGGTATACATTTACTCGTCTAAGTTCTGAATATACGGGGTAATGTATATTGGAAAAAACAGTATTCAATCAAGGAGGATATGATGCAATTAACCCTTACAAAATCCCAGGCACTGAAATCCAAACCGGATGAGAACAATCTCGGTTTCGGCACCATATTCACCGATCATATGTTCAATA
>JASJGV010000411.1:0-4702 GCA_033791325.1 Desulfobacterales bacterium
TTGTCTTCTCTCTTCCACCCAAAGTAAGCGGTCCCATAAGGTTGTCAGGTACCCGCGATGGTTATCTGGATCACTCCGGAAGTTGCTGCAGAAAATGCCGTATGGCATTGTTCACTTCATCCGGTTTTTCCAGGGGAGACAAATGCCCGGCATCTTCGATGGAATGCATGATTGCCCCGGCGATCTTTTCGCCCATATATCGACCATATTTGGCGGGTGTCAGCACGTCATCGGCGGCTGTCAGCACCAGAACAGGTGTCTTGATGGTCTGCAGGCTGTCCATGACATCGAAGCGGTTGCAGGCCTGAAAATCACCCAAGGCCACTTGCGGTTCACATGCGGAGCTTTCCTGGATCAACGGCCGAAGCGTGTCTGCGTCACTCTTTCCCGAAATTCCCATGGACACTAAAACAGATTCTACAAACTTATTGTAATCCTGTTGAATGGTCTCAAAGATGAGGGGGGCGACCTTGAGCCTGGCACCGGTGTTCATGAGAATACCGGCCGGGAAACACTCCCCGTGATCGATGAGCAGCTGCAGGGTGATGGCGCCACCCAGACTGAGACCACACGGAATGGGATGGGGGATTTTTTCCTCATCAATAAAATCCATCACGACCCGGACATAGTCGGCCACATGATCATTCCCAAGTCCCGGGCTGGTCCCATGCCCGGGAAGATCGATGGCAACCGTGTTGGCGACATCCAATAGTGACTGCACCTGGGATCGCCAGAAAAGACGATTTTGTGAAGAACCGTGAATGAACACCAGCGTTGGTTTGTTTGCTTGGAACGGTCTGCTTCCAGTGGTAAATCCCAGTGATTCAGATATTCTACTTTCCATGTTTTCCTCTGTCAGTTGTGGGCACGCGAGAAGTCGTGCTGGCCCCAACGCGTCGCTTCATTGGAGCTACATTCCTGAAAAGAACCGTTGCAAACTGACAAACAAAACCTGTTCTGTCAAGCAGTATGCACCCCAGGGCTTTTTCCTGCGTGTGCCTGCGGGTTGAAGCTCAGGCCCGCCTTGAGCTTCAACCATAATTTTTTTTAAGATTGCTTATAGACAAGGTTATCTAAATGACCAATTTTCGGCAAACACCGGTTTAGATACGCATTTGGAACAGCCGAATCAGTTGCGCCGGTTCTTGTAATCGAGGGATGCTTTGATAAAATCTCTGAAAAGTGGGTGCGGCTCCATGGGACGTGATTTGAACTCAGGATGAAATTGGCAGCCAAGAAGCCATGGATGCCCTTTTAATTCTACAATTTCGACCAACTCACCGCTTGGAGAGATCCCGCTGACAATCATTCCGTTTTCAATGAACTGATCCTTGTACTGATTGTTGAATTCGTACCGGTGCCGGTGTCTTTCGGATATTTCCTTGACACCGTATGCAGCGGAAGCCAGCGTACCCTCATTGAGATTACACGGGTAGGCACCCAGACGCATGGTGCCACCCTTATCGGAATGTTCGTCCCGTTTTTGGGTGGTACCCAGTTGTTCGTCAAACCATTCCAGCATCAGATAAATTATGGGATGTGGCGTCAGCTTGTCAAACTCCTGACTGTTGGCACCGTCCAGCTTCAGTACGTTCCGCGCAAATTCAATAACAGCGATATGCAATCCCAGGCAAATACCGAAATAGGGAATGTTATTTTCCCTGGCGTACCTTGCCGCACATATCTTACCTTCGAGGCCCCGGGAACCAAAGCCGCCGGGAACCAGAATACCGTCGGCTTCACTGAGCATACCGCTGCAGGTATCCGGGTCGATAGTTTCCGAATCAACGAAGATCAGGTTTGATCGACAGTTATTGGCCACACCACCGTGATACAGGGCTTCGTTGAGGCTCTTATAGGACTCGGTCAGGTCGACATACTTGCCCACGATGGCAATGTTCACCGAGTACTTGGGAGACTTGAATTTTTCGACAAAGGCCTCCCATTCGTCCAGAATGGGAGCCCGGGTCCATATTTTGAGCAATTCCACAATTGTATCGTCAAGGCCTTCCTTGTGAAAAACCAGGGGGACTTCATAGATACAATCCACATCCTTGGCCGTTATAACGGCGTCCCGGCTTACATTACAGAAAAGAGCGATCTTGTCTTTAATCTCCCGGGAAAGATACCTGTCTGTCCGGCAGAGCAGAATATCGGGCTGAATACCAATGCTGCGCAATTCCTTGACACTGTGCTGCGTCGGTTTCGTTTTCAATTCACCGGCAGTGCCGATATAGGGCACCAGTGTCAGGTGGATATATATCACGTTCTCCTTGCCGGCGTCTGTCTTGAACTGCCGGATGGCCTCCAGAAACGGAAGGCTTTCGATGTCGCCGATGGTGCCACCGATCTCAACAATGACAACATCCACACCGGTTGCCGCCAGCTTGATTCTGTTCTTGATCTCGTCGGTAATGTGGGGAATCACCTGAACCGTTCCCCCGAGGTAGTCGCCCCTTCTTTCTTTGGTTATGACTGCATCATATATTTTCCCGGTGGTAAAATTATTGTCCTTGCCCAGTTTGGCATTGGTAAACCTTTCATAGTGCCCGAGATCAAGATCTGTTTCGGTACCATCGTCTGTAACGAACACCTCTCCGTGTTGAAACGGATTCATGGTGCCCGGGTCCACGTTAAGATAGGGATCCAGTTTCTGGATTGTCACCGAAAGACCCCGACTTTCCAGCAGGGATCCGATTGCCGCCGAAGCAAGGCCTTTTCCAAGAGAAGATAGTACGCCACCAGTGACAAAAATATACTTCGTATCATAATCCATACAGCTACCTCATTCTTCTATTCGTTTTCTGAATTCGTTAATCGTTTTCTCGATTTCGTTCAATTCTCCGTCCACAGACGTATCCGATCTTTCGGGTATTGATTGAAGATATTTGATCTTCAGGCGCTCGGTATCGAAAAGCCCTTTTGGAAAAGAAAGATTGACGCGCAAGGCTTCCACCCTGATTTCCCGCGCTATCCCGCCATCCTTGTAAATAGCAATGTGCATGGGGTACCAGGTGTTATTGACCTGTCGCCAATCATTATAGCGAATCTCCATGGCCATCCCCGGCGCTTCATCCGTTCCGTCCACCAGCACCCAACGCATGGGTTGAAATGTTTCCTTGTCCACCCACACCTGGGAAACCCGCTCGTTCGGTTTTTCAGAACCCAGTACAACGGCGACCCTGCCTTCGAATCGACCCAGGCAGGTCAGTGAGGTGTCAATGCCTGCGGCAGCCAGTTTTTTCCCCAACAATCCCCTCGACCGGTATAAAAGAATGTCCTTATACAAGTCAAATAAAGTTTCATCATCTGCCACAATTTTCTCGTCGATAACCGTAAGTGTTTCTCCACCGGAGACCAGATGGACCCTGGAGGCATGCTGGGAGATCGAATCGGATCGGAAAACATTCGGGAAAAGATACCGCAGTGTTTCATCGGCTTCCGCCAGTACTTCGCCCGTGACGGCTTCGTAAAACAGAACCTTTTGAACCACCATCAGGCTTTTTGACCTGCCATACTGATGTGTCAACAACTCGAGCAGGTGCGGCCCTCTCAGGATATAGGCATGAGACATCCGTCCCGGGAATATCATGAACAAAGCGCATATCAGACTTGCAAAAAACCAGCGATGTTTGGAACGTTTCATAACGACATCAATAATACAACGCAACATTGAGAACATCTTCATAAATGGGTTCCCATACAGATATAGGAAGTCAGCATCTGCAGATTTAATCTAAAAGCCCCCCTTGGCGACAGTTCTGCCAGATACCATGCATTTTCCGGTCGAACGGGGCAGCCCCCGTGCGTGAGCTCGGAGTAGGTTTATTGAGCGATAAATATTTCATCCGAAAACAGTGCGGCGCTGCCAAGTTCTTCTTCAATCCTGATGAGTTGGTTGTATTTGGCGACCCGGTCGCTTCGAGAGAGGGAGCCGGTTTTGATCTGGCCTCCGTTTACACCAACCACCAGGTCGGAGATGAATGTATCTTCTGTCTCACCGGAGCGGTGAGATATGACCGTGGTGTATCCCGCCTGCTTGGCCATCTCTATGGCATCGAGTGTTTCCGTAACCGTACCGATCTGGTTCAGCTTAATCAATATGGAATTGGCAATACCCGTCTGAATTCCCTTGCTGAATATTTTTGGATTGGTCACGAATATATCATCACCAACAATCTGGATCATGCCCTCCAACCGGTCGGTCATCATTTCCCAACCTGCCCAGTCCTGCTCTGCCAATCCGTCCTCGATGGATAAAATGGGATACGTGTCGATCAATTGCTCATAGTATGTGATCATCTCATCGGGGGACAGCTTCTTTTTCTCTGATGCCAGAACATATTTTTTCTTAACATAAAACTCGCTGGCAGCTGCATCCAGCGCCAGGCCAATATCCTTTCCGGGTATATACCCGGCAGCCTTTATAGCATCGACAATGTATTGTAGTGCCTCTTCATTAGAAGCGAGGTCCGGTGCAAAGCCGCCCTCGTCCCCTACGGCTGTGTTCAGACCTTTTCCTTTCAAAATCTTTTTCAGTGCATGAAACGTTTCGGCTCCCATCTGGACGGCCTGCACAATGTTTCCAGCACCAATTGGAACGATCATGAATTCCTGTATATCCAAATTGTTGGCTGCATGAGCACCGCCATTGACAATATTCATCATGGGCATGGGCAGATACCGGGCATTGATGCCGCCC
>JASJGV010000412.1:0-5533 GCA_033791325.1 Desulfobacterales bacterium
CGTATCTTTTTCCACCCGATTTAAACCAGATACCGATTACGATCAATCAAGGCCGTTGAATCACCGCTGCTATAGTGGTTGTCAGAAAAACGTTCCGATTGAGGACCGTTTTTCTGCTACAAACCCTTATGCCGCCATCCTATTTTCGGAACATTAATATGACAAGCGGTATAAAATAACAACCATGGTAGCGAACTGAAATGATGGAATCTGAATCTGGCATTCCAGTTCATTGCATACAAGGCCACAGGGATACAGTCAATTAGACAATTTCTGATCTTTTTGTCAGATTTTTTCTTACAAGAAAATGATTCAGGTTTCTATCAACTTGTTTTGAATGGCAAATCTGGATAATTCAGCGTTGTTTCTCAGACTCAATTTTTTCAATAACCGCAGTCGATAGGTATCGACCGTTTTAATGCTGATGTTGTAATTTTCTGAGATTTCACGATTGGTGTGCCCCAAGGCCAAGCGTCTGAGAACCTGGAGCTCTCTTGTCGATAAAAGATCAAGAGGCGATTGTCCTGATTTTCCTTTGGCCACACGAAGGGCCAGAGCTTCAGCGGCCTCTTCGGAAATATACAAAGAACCGGCATACACCTTTCGAATCGCCTCGACAAGTTGCTCTGGAGCTGATTTCTTGGTGATGTATCCCCTGGCGCCGGCCTCGATGGCGCGAACAACGTATTGTTGCTCTTCGTGCATGGTCAGTATCAGAATAGGAAGTTCCGGATATTCCGGTCTTAACTGCTGAAGAACCTCCAGCCCGTCTATTTCCGGCATGGAAATATCGATCACAGCCACATCCGGCTGGTTCTTTCGAATCTGATGAATGGCCTCTTTGCCATCGGATGCTTCCGCAACAACCTCCATATCATCACTCTCTTCCACGATACGTCGCAGACCTTCACGAACAATGCTATGATCATCGGCCAGCAGTACTTTTATCATAAAACACCTCGTGGTGTTTGTATATCCCGACAAGGGATGTTCTTAAAAAACATATTATCGTATGACTGATATTATTTTTCCAGCGGCAGCCTGAACGTCACGGTTGTCCCGTTTCCAGAAGATGCCTTAACATCCAGAACGCCTCCCACCAGAACGGCCCGCTCACGCATAAATGCCACACCCAAACCCTCTGCATCCTGAAGCATTTTTTGATCGAACCCGGAGCCGTCATCTGCCACCTGTAGAATCAAGGCCCCATTTTTCGCGCGAAGGGTAACAAAAACATGCTTTGCAGCAGCATGTCGTAATACATTTGTCAGTGCTTCCTGTGTTATCCGGTAGGCCGTGATGGCGATATTCTCATCGATATTGGGTACATCTGAATGGTCAAAGACGCAAGAAACATCCGTCCGGCGTTCAAAATCCGTCGAATACCACTCCAGTGCATCCACCAGTCCCAGATGATCCAAAACACCCGGTCGAAGTCTGATGGCCATCAAACGAACCTCTTCAATGGTTTTATCGATCAATTTGCACATAGCGGCTGCCCGTTTAGCCACTAAAGGGTCGGCACCCTTCATCCGCTCCTGAAACCAGACAGCATCCATACGCAGTGCTGTCAACACCTGACCCAATTCATCGTGCAGCTCACGGGCGATATAGGCTCGTTCCTTTTCCTGATTTGCCATAATGCTGCCGGAAAGACGTCGCAGTTGATCCTGGGCTTTTTTTACCTCCATAATATTGGTAGAAATCGCACCCACCCCGGTGGTGACACCATATTCATCATAAACAGGAAATTTAACAGAAAGATAGGTGTGCAAGCCGTCGTCATGTGGCAGGTATTCTTCCACCTGAAACGAGCGCCCTTTGGAAAGTACCTGTTGATCATGTTGATGAATTTTTTCAGCCACCTTGGCAGGCAGGATCTCGAAATCAGTCTTTCCACGTACGTGTTCATTTGTCTTGTTCAGAATGGTTTCAAAACGGGTATTGATCAGACGATACCGCCCTAATTCATCCTTGATGGAAACCACATCCGGTGTGTATTTTAATATGCTGCTGATTTCGGCCGTTCGTTCACGCACCTCGGCCTCCAGTTCTTTCGAGTAGCGGCTCAGTTCCTCCTTGGCACGATTCAAGGCCTCCTCTGCCCGTTTTCTTTCGGTTACATCGATGGAAACAGCCAAGGATCGAACCGGTTGGCCATCTTCTTTTCGGTCACTGATGGCTGAAAGTAGAACGTCGATAATCTCACCATTTTTTTTGACGAACTGGTAGGGAACATCTTTACAAAATCCGGTCTTGAAAAACTGTGGAAAAATATTCAATTCTGCATGTCCGCGAGATGCATCGGTAAAAAAATCCGTCAGGCGTTTTCCCACAACCTCTTTCTTTTCATAACCCATCACTTCTGCCCAGTAATCGCTGACGCTCACCAGATAACCATCTATACCGATGGAATGCAGCATGGCCGGGGTCTGGTGATAGAGATTCCGATAGCGCTCTTCGCTTTTTCTCAGGGCTTTTTCCGCTGATTTCCTTTGTAATATCTCGCCGGAGGCTTTTCTGTAGAGAACAAAAACAGACATCCCGATAAGGAGACACAGGAACAGCACAATGGGACCCATGATTTTTGTAAAGGGGGGATCTGATACAAGTTTTGAAACAATATCACGGTTTCGAAGATGAATGAAACGCCAACCCGGGTAATTGTCGATCTCACCGTGGTGAATTCGATATTGATTTCCTTCACGATCCTCGGCACGTGCATTATCAAGGAAGCTCAACCCTGTCCAGAACCAGGGTCCTTTGCCAAATTGTCGAGATTGTAAAATTTGATTCTCGTCAACGGCTGAAAGTTTATCGATTGTTTGAAACAACCAGTCCTTGCGGCTTGAAATAAAAATAACACCAAGGGGGTCTGTAACCAGCACTGTTTCGTCTTCTGAAAAACTGATTTTCTTTTCGATCTCATCGATGGAACCCTTGATAACCACCAGGCCGATGGGAATATCCTCACCTTTTTCAAAAACAGGAAAACTATAATAAACACCTCTTTTTTTAGAGGTGGTGCCAAGAGCCAGATAGGTTGAAGGGGCACTATGAATTGCCTGTTGAAAGTAGGGTCGAAATGCAAAGTTTTTGCCCACAAAACTGTCGGGTGCGTTTCGGTTGGAAGATGCGAGGGTAACACCTTCGTGGTTCATGAGATAACAGACATCCGTTTCCAGAGAAGCCTTGAACAGGTCCAGCACCGCATTTGCGCTATTCTGGGCAATATCATCCGGCCGCACCAGCATTTCGAGCATCTCGTCCATACCGGCCAGCACCTTGACCGCCTTGATGTTTTCCGAAAGATAGGATGAAATATTTTTCTTGATCAGGGCAATGCGGGTTACTGCCTGCCGTTCCGCTTCATTGAAAGCGGCTTCCTTCAATGAGTCATAATAGAAATAACCACCTGTAGAGGCCGACAAAAAGGCGAGCAGGGAAAGAACCAGGATGATGAGGCGTAATCTCATAATTTAAAAAAGCGTTGCTTGTGGGGCTACATGTCCAGCTTGAAAAACTCTTCTGCTTCGGTCACGGTATCGGGTTTTTTTGTATACTCCGTGGGTACCGAGCCTTCCTTGAAGCACTCGAAAATGGTTTCTTTCGATTCCGGGATCGGCAGCAGCCCGGTCTCCGCGTCAATCTTGGCGAAGACCACACCTTCCGGCACCTGAAAAACCTTGATGGATTGGTCTTTCAGGATTTCTCGCATAAAACCCAACCAGATAGGGCTGGCGGTACGGGCACCTTGTTCACCCTCCCCCAGGGATTTTTCTTCGTCGAACCCGACCCAAACCCCGGTGATATAGCGTGGCGAATACCCCACAAACCAGGCATCATACAGGTTGTTTGATGTTCCTGTTTTGCCGGCAACCGGTCGCTTCAATGCCTTGACCCGCCGCCCGGTCCCGTTTTTGACAACCCCTTCCAGAAGATTGGTTATCAGGTAGGCGGTATTTTTCTCCAAGACCTTTTCTCTGACCGTACCGGCTTCTTCGAGAACATTGCCATCACGGTCAACAATTTTTTGAATGAATACCGGTTGAATCAGATAGCCCTGGTTTGCAAAAACAGAATAGGCATTCACCATCTCCAGAAGGGAAACACCGGAAGACCCCAGGGCGATGGAAAGATCGTTGCTTAAATCGGAGGTGATACCGAGTCTCCTGGCATAAGAGATACAATAAGGGACACCGATATCCTGCAATATTTTGATGGTGACGACGTTTCTGGATTCTTCCAGCGCTTCACGTAAAAGCGTGGGGCCATAAAATTTTTTGCCATAATTTCTTGGTTTCCATTTGAAGTCCATTTGCTCGTCCTGAAACACAATGGGCGAATCAATTATGACAGATGCCGGTGTATAGCTTTTATCCAGAGCAGCTGCGTAAATGACAGGCTTAAACGCAGAGCCTGGCTGCCGTCTGGATTGTATAGCCCGGTTGAACTGACTCTCCAGAAAATCCCTACCACCCACCATGACCTTGACGTTGCCCGTCTCAGCTTCAATGCACAGCAACCCTGCCTGCGCGTCCGGTGTCTGTTCCAGAAAAAGACGCCACAAGGTCGTTTCGGAGTCCAGTTCACCGAGGCTTACCGAAATGACATCCCCCAAACGAAAAACCTCGCTTGGCTTCTTGATCTTCATACGGTAATAGGCAATATCGGGATTTGGCTTGCGTGCCCAACGAATGTCTTCCAACAGGATGGTGCCCTGCTCTTTTCCAATCCGCACCCATGTCTTGCCCTGGCCATCGTCGACCTTGATGACGACACCTTCGGTCAGGGTCCCTTGTGCCAGAGGCGTTTCTGTTAGTTTTTCTTCAATTGCGTTGGAAAACGCTTCAAATTCTTCCGGGGGTATCTGCTTGATGGGCCCGCGATACCCTTGCCGGTGATCCAGGTCACGAAGTCCTTTCCCGATCTCAATACGGGCTTTTTTCTGCATTTCGATGTTGACCGCCGTATAGACTTTCAAGCCCTCTTTCAATAAGACATCAGCTCCGTACTGTGCTTCAATATACCGCCGGACATGCTCGGTGTATACCGGAACTTTCTCAATATACCAGTTCCGCCGGGGCTTGATATCCAGTTGGGTATTGATGGCCTCTGTTGCCTGAACACTCGAGATAAACCCCTCGTTAACCATACGGTTTAAAACATAAATTTGTCGTTGTATGGCCCGCTCCGGATGCCGGAACGGGGAGTACCGGCTCGGGGCCTGGGGCAGGCCGGCCAAGATGGCACATTCTGCCAGATTTAAATCCTTGGTGGATTTTCCAAAATAATTTTCTGCCGCTGCCTGGACGCCATAAGCGCCGTGTCCCAGATATATTTGATTTAAATAGAGAAACAAAATATCGGCTTTAGAAAAGGCCTTATCGATACGATAGGCAAGGATTGCTTCCTTGATTTTACGCTTGTAGCTTCTCTCGGGAGTGAGAAAAAACGATTTGGTAACCTGCTGGGTAATGGTGCTGCCCCCCTGAACAATGGTTCCCGCCTCGAGATTTTTAAAAAACGCCCG
>JASJGV010000413.1:0-6749 GCA_033791325.1 Desulfobacterales bacterium
ATCCAATAGAAAGGCTTGCAGATCCCATATCGAATTAGTATTCATACCCGGTTCAACTTCACCAACCTCACCAATCCCATCAAGCCCAGAACTTCCAGCACCGTCATAAATCGTAATATTGTCAGCCATCGCGTTTCCAGCCAATAAAAACAACACTAAAAAGGGTAAAACTAAAATCTTAAACCATTTCTGCATGAGCCATCTCCTCGTTTGATTGATATATGTGAAACTTGGTCAATTTTCGATTTGAAATGTTACTTTTACAGAATTGGTGCCAATGATAGAAAAACATTTACGCCCTTTTAAATCTGTTTTTTTTACTCAATGATTATAGTATGTTATATTATTTAAAATACCAGCATCCACACATGATCAGCAGATTCATACAGACGTTTGACGACTCTATGTAAAAGAGGTACTATTCTTTTATCTCTCTAATTGTGTAATTCAGGTAATATAATTTCGTGGCGATTATATCAGCTGTGAATTTCTTACTCTTGACATGATTTATTATAATGCGCATATTCAGTACACATTAAAACACACACAAAGAAGGTGCATCATGAATACTGAAACAATTCGCATGAACATTACCCTGCCAAAAGATTTGGTCGCATCGCTGGATGAAATGGCCGGGCCGAGAAAGCGTAGCCGGTTCATTGTCCAGGCATTACGGATGATGATCGACCAGTTGAAAAAAGCGGAAATGGATGCTCAACTCACAGAGGGTTATCGAGCCGGGAAAAGTGAAAACCTGAAAGTTGCAGAGACATTTGAACCTTTTGATCTGGAGGGATGGGATGAATACTAGGCGTGGCGACATCTGCCTGGTGGCACTCGATCCGGTAATGGGGAGTGAAATTTCAAAAACCCGTCCGGCGTTGATCGTATCCAATGATATCAACAACCGATTTTCCGGAACCTTGACGGTGCTGCCCATTACATCTAAAAATATTCGGAAAATATACCCTTTCGAAGTATTTTTACAACAAGGCATGGGGAATCTTTCCAAAGATTCCAAGATAAAGGCCGATCAGATCCGGACTCTTGATAAAAGACGGTTCGTCAAATTCATCGGAACGCTGGATGTGGAAATCATGAAAAGGGTCGAAACGGCGTTGATGATTCATCTACAGATAAAAATAAAATCGTGAACGATTTTATTGAACACGGCTGTGCCGCTCAAGTTGGGTTTATTGGGTTCGTTGGGTTTGATATGATGAGAGGTTGCTATCAGCTGATAGCTCATAGGTGATAGGTCATGACGACCAGGATGCTGTGAAACAGTAAGCTACCTAATAGTCTAACAGTCTACAGCCTAAAACCCTGCTCATAGGAAAGCCCTCTATATATACACGCCCCCCACGTCACACCGGACCCCAGCCCTAAAAACAACAGGGTACTGGAATCGTCTATGATGCCCTTTTCCAGGGCTTCATCCATGGCCAGGGGTATGGAGGCGGCAGTGGTATTACCGTATTTGTGAATATTGTTGTAGACCTTGCCTTCGGGTATTTTCATGGCCTTCTGGTAAAACTGATTGATACGAAGGTTGGCCTGGTGCGGTATGATCAAATCGAGGTCATCGATGGTCAGACCGGACTGCTCCAGTACTTTCTTGGTCACATCAGGCAAGCGTCTCACAGCCATCTTGAAGATGTTCTTACCGTCCATGTAGGGATAATGACGGTTCTCAGCCAGCATTTTTTCGTCGATACGGGGCATCTGCCGCGACGCAGGGGCTTCCACCCACAGACTCTTGGCAAATTCCCCCTGGGCATGCAGGGTCGATGCCAGAACACCCGCATTCGCATCTGTCTCCACTGCCTCCAGGCACACGGCGGCAGCGCCATCCCCGAAGATCACGGCCACGTCCCTGCCACGAGTGGAAATATCGATGCCCGTACTGTGGACTTCCCCGCCAACCAGGAGAACACGATTGTAGAGCCCGCTGCGGATGTAGGCATCCGCGGTTACAAGCCCGTACAGAAAGCCGGTACACTGCTGTCGGATGTCGAGGGCCGGTGTGTCGGTCAAGCCCAGCTTGTGCTGAAGAAAGCACCCGGAACCTGGGAAAAAAGCATCCGGGCTCAGGGTCGCAAAAATGATCATGTCGATATCTTCCGGCTGCCAAGCGGCTTTTTCCAGGGCGATCTTGGAAGCTTCGAATCCCAGGTCAGATGCCCCCACATTCCCCTCTTCCGGTATCCAATAGCGCTGCTTAATCCCTGTACGCTGCTCGATCCATTCATCGGATGTTTCCATCCACTGGGTCAGATCATCATTGGTAACCAGCCGATCCGGAACATATCTACCCGTGCCTTTGATAATCGTTTTACGCATGTTATTTATTCTCCGAATAAATTCGCTTTGCGAATTTATAAGACGCGACGTTGTCGCTTATATATTATACTACTATCATCTTTATACGGGAAATGCGCTCGCTATTGCGGTTCAAACCCAACGAACACAATGAACCCAATAAACCCGCTAACCCCACAGGGCATCCCGTAAACCAGATGTCCGTTCGATCTGTTTTGATACGGCGCTCCTTATAACAGATTCCGAAGCTAAAATCGATAGTTTTCGCCTGGCGCGTGTAATACCGGTATAGAGTAACTCCCTGGTCAGCACCGGGTTGTCCTTTTCAGGCAGCACCAGCAGCACCTCGTCAAACTCCGATCCCTGGCTTTTATGTATTGTCATGGCATACACATCCTGGTGCCGGGGAAGACGGGACGGTGTGAATCGTTGGAGCGTCCCTGCATGGCCGCTCTGAAAATAAACATGACATGTCTTCTCATTCGCCGTTTCAAAGAACATGGCAATCCCCACATCCCCAATGAAAAGACCCAGATTATAATCATTTGCTGTAATCAAAACGGGTCGGCCATGATACCATTCCGATTTAAACCCTCCAGGGGGCCTGATGTTTTCTTTCCCCGCCAGACCCGCTGTTGCCCTGGCATTGAGGTTGTCAACACCCATCCCCCCGTGGTTGACAGCGCACAAAATCCTGAAGCGATTCAGTTTGTCAAGGGCCTCCTGGGGATCCTTTTCATGGCACAGCCTGCCATAATGTTCATGAATACGCTTTGACAAAAGCTTTTGATGGTCCACACGGCTATACAGCGGGAACCAGCTAAGCTCCGGATAGCAGTCCTGCCTGAGGATGTTCAAAGCATCATCCACTGCACCTGCATTAACGGCCCGGCTGAGTATGTCGATACCGCTTTCTTTCTCAAAACGGTAACTCCTGGTAAAATAGACCATGCTGTCCTGAATGTCTGATTTTTCCTTGCGGGGGCCTGTCAATTGTTCTGGATTGCAATTCACCGAATTTGCCAGGGTCCTGGCAAATGTCCTGGAAAAACCGTTGTCAATCTTGTCTCCACAGATGTCACCCAAAACAGACCCGGCTTGCACAGAGGCAAGCTGATGTCTATCGCCGATGAGAATGAGTCTTGCCTTCTCCGGCAGCGCCTGAATCAGTTTTGACATGAGGGGAAGATCCACCATGGAAGCTTCATCCACCACCACCACATCTGCCGGCAATGGATTTTTACCGTTGTAGGTAAAATATGGGGAGTCTTTCACAGGCCTGAGCATGCGATGAATAGTGGAACTGACGTCGGGTATGGCCTCCAGGGTCCTGGCGTCACAGGCCAATGTTCTTTTGGCTTTCCCTATGGATTCCGCCAGTCTGGCAGCAGCTTTGCCGGTGGGGGCCGCCAGGTAGATACGCAACCCTTCCGTGCCGTGCTGTTCGATCAATGTTGCCAGAATCCGGGCAATGGCATACGTTTTTCCGGTACCGGGGCCACCTGAAATCACACAAAACCGTTTCAGCAAAACAACGGCGGCGGCCAGTTTTTGCCAGTCGATTTCGGCATTTTCAGCTTCCGGGAAAAATATGTCCAGATGTCGTTTCAGTTTTTCTGGTTCAATTCCTCCAACATCGCTCCGGTTTCTCGCGTGAATAAGATCGATCAGTTTTTTCTCATACTCCCAGTAACGGTACAAATACAGCCGGTCTGCATCGTCACGGATCAATGGGTAGTATTCACCCGGTCCTCCCACCAGGTCACTTTTTCTCAGGTGCTCCCGCCAGTTTGACAATTCCGGGCAGGTCAGCGTTTGCAGCGCATCCGTTTCCAGGCCAATCGTCAATCCGGCAAAAGAGGACAGATCGATGCAAACGTCCCCTTCGCGGTTGTTGCGACTGACCAGTGCCGCTGACAACCCGATGACAGGGTCCGCTTGTGTAGAAAGCGCCGTCATGAAGCGTGCGAAATGACGATCGATTGACGAGAAGTAGTCAATTTCATCTATTTTTGTGAGTAAGTCCATTTATTCCATCGTTCTTGTCATCTCTTGTTGTAGTTTGGAATCAGCGCCTTTCCCAGTGCGTCCACCAGACGAATATCCGGACGATCTTCGAAAATACCATACCCAGATCCTTTTGTGGCATCGACACCCCGGAGAAATATGTAAAAAGCCCCTCCGAAATCTCTTTCATACACATAACCCGGCAGCTTCATCTGCAAATGCAGATGGGTTGCCAGGACATACAAGTGGTATTGAAGCACATAAAAAGCTTTCTGCATTTCCTCATTCAGTAGATTTCTTTGATAGGTTTCCAGTGTCGCTCCCAGAAAATTCGATTTCCAGTCCACGATAAAATAACGGCCTTCATGCTGGAAGAGCACATCCAGATATCCTTTCATCAGTCCCTTAACCGGAGAAAATGTCAGTCGTTCCATTTTTTCAGGGAATCCTCTCAATACCTCCTGATCTGAAAATTCATTAAAAATCTGTTTCAGAACGGCACGAGACAGGTTTTGCAATGGGAAATAGAATGACATCTCGTTGATTCGCTGCGCGTTGTCCACGGAAGACAGTGAAAAGGCAGCAGTGTCCGGAGACAATTCAATGGTTGAAAGATCAGCAAGCATCTGGACAATCACATCTACCCAGGCTGGGTCAAAGTCGTAAGCGGACAGTTTCGACAACACCAAATCCTGCCGGTATGTCAGGTCCTCATGGGTGAAATCGAGATGTTCCAGGATATCATGAAAAAATATGCCACTGGCTGCCCCTTTGGGAAATGAAAATATGGTACGCTTCCCTGCTGCGTCAGAATTGCTCACTGCATCTTCAAAGTACTGCGCACCGTCATGATCCTGAAGTCCGGGCAGCTCATCTCTGTCCGGTAGCTCATTATCCCGGGTTCGGCCTGAAACGAGCGCCGAATAGCTTGACACCCGCCACCTTCTGTCGAGGCTGCGGGAAAAGGTTCTCACCCTGAAGCTCTTTCGGTCCGGGATGGGCTGTGTCACCACCGGAGTCTCATTGACAGGCAAGGGTGACACTGCGATGCTCCCTTCAGAATTGCGTTCCAAACGGCGCATGTCCTTTAAAAAAGTTTTCGGGTCTACTGAAGAGGAGGCGTCCCGAAGCTTAAGGACCAGATTTTCTGAAGTGTCAATGAAAGGATCCGGGCCCAGACCATGAAACAGATATGCCAGGGCAGAGGTCTTTGTATACCGAATCCTTGGCCACACCAGATAGCATCGTTCAATGGCTCGTGTGACCGCCACATAAAGGAGCCTCAGGTTCTCAGCCAGCAACTCATTCTGAGCCATCACCCGGTGGTCTTCCATCTCCCCGGATCCCAGGTCGAGCGTGATGTGTCTGTCTGCATCCATGTCATGGAATGTGAAATCATCTCCGGACACCTGGGACTGCCCCCATCCAAAAGGGCAAAATACAATGGGGACTTCCAGGCCTTTGCTTTTGTGAATGGTAATGACCTTTACGGCATTCTCATCGCTTTCCAATCGAAGTTGGTGAATCTCCTGCCTGGGTGTGTCAGGTTCTTTCTGAACAAAATACCATTTCAAGAGTCCGGTCACCCCCAGTTTTTTTTCCATTGACGCCGTATGAAGAATTTCTGAAAGGTGCAGCACATTTGTCAGGCGACGCTCGCCATGGGGAAGTGAAAGCAGACGCTCCCGTATGCCCTCCATATTCATGAAAAGCCGGAACATGGGCATAAAGCCCCTATCGTGCCAGAGACGATGGTAGCCCATAAAATCTTCGATGCGGCTCTCCCACCAGCTATTCTCCATTTGCGAAGGATCGATGGATGCTACAGTGGCCCCCAGTATATCCGTGCACAGGGCAGCTTTGAGGGTACTTTCTTTTACGGGATTCGAAATACCCAGCAGTATCTGCCCTATTTCATGGGATTCCGATGAATCCATGACATTTCCGGCGCTATAGATAACAGCGGGAATCCTTGCCCTGGATAGCGACTCTTTTGCCAAAACAGCTTGTTTGTTGGTACGAACCAGAACGGCGATATCCCCGGGATTGGCTTTCCCGGCAGGAGTTGAAATCAGCCGTGCAATTTCTCCGGTAACGGCATGGACAATCGATTGCGTGGCATCCTGAACCGTCATACTGAGGCCCTCTTGCGGCGACAGAAACCAGACACGGAAAGGCACGCTACCAGTGGTGGGCAATGCCGGCTTGTTCCCGGGTTCCCCTTTTTCAAAAGGGATTTCTTCAAATATGAACGGCCTGGCCATATTTGAAAATATCGTATTGACGGCCGTTATCATTTCGGGCGTTGAGCGATAATTCTGAAACAGGGTGTACCGGCGCTCTGCATGGGCCGAGGCTTTCATGTAGGAAAAGACATCGGCCCCACGAAAGCTGTAAATAGCCTGTTTGGGATCACCGAT
>JASJGV010000414.1:0-3843 GCA_033791325.1 Desulfobacterales bacterium
AAGGGCGGCTTTGCTTATCTTTAAAGAGACTTGATGCAGCGGTTCACTATAAGTTGCTTTGGCAACCGCCATGCGAACTAAGTCCTTGGCCTTTTCCGTTGCTTTTTGCGGATTGTCCATGTGCACCCAGGTGTTGTGGTCCCTAATATTGGCCATTTCAAAAAGATATTTGTTCAAACCGGCATCACGGATCGTTTCTTGAAACAACGGCTCGTGGGTACGCGGTGAGCATGACGCCACAACCACCCTGTTGATAGCTTTTTCCCGTATTATTTGCTTAATGTGGTCCTGATTGTCCTGGGAGCATGCAAACAGATTATCCTCCACATGGATCACATGGGGCAGATCCCTCGCATAATCCCGTATTGCCGGGACGTCCGCCACTCCGCCGATATTGATTCCGCAGTTACACACGAATACGCCAATCCGCGGTTTCTGTCCGGTCACATCTTCTTCGGGGGGCATTTCCTTTACGCGGGTAAGAGACCATCTGGCATCTGAAAGGTTTCCGGTGGCGGCTGCCGCAGAGGCGGAAGCTTCCATTACCGCATGCGGTATATCCTTTGGCTCCTGAAAAGTTCCGCAAACGAAAATGCCTTCTCTGTTGGTGTTTACAGGAGAAAGGCAGCTTGTTTTTGCAAATCCGTGGTCGTTAATTTCCACACCCATCTTTTCAGCAAGCCCCGCTACATCCTTACCCGGAGAAAGCCCTACGGAAAGGACAACCATGTCAAACCTCTCCTCTGCTCTTTTTCCTGATTCAGTAGCATATACGATACGTAGCTTGTCATCTTCATCAGGGAAAACCGAGTGGATCCTCGATCGGATAAAACGAACGCCATGATATTCCTGAGCCCTCAGATTATACTTGTCAAAGTCCTTACCATAGGTTCGCAGGTCCATGAAAAAAATCGCGGTATCCAAAGGATCGTCACTGTGCTCTTTTGCTATCACAGCCTGTTTATTGGCATACATGCAGCAGACCGCCGAACAGTAGCTGTTGTCACAGGTATTTATGTCTCTTGACCCTACACATTGCAACCAGGCTATTTTGGCCGGTTCCTTTTTGTCCGAAGGCCTGACCAGGTGGCCTTTATATGGCCCGGAGGCGGAAAGCATTCTCTCGAACTCGATACTGGTAACCACATTGGGGTGGGAAGCATAACTGTATGTGTCGTATTGGGCCGGATCAAAGGGTGTAAACCCCGGTGCAAGAATTACAGCTCCCACATGGGTCTCGTGCGCAACCGGTTTCATCTCATGCTCTACGGCCCCTGCCAGACAAGCCTTTACACACTGGTAACACTCGGAACAAACACCGCATTCAAGACAGCGTGCCGCTTCTCTTCTTACCATCTGTTCATCCATCCCGGTCTGGACTTCTTTAAAACCTCTTGTTCGATCATCAGGCGGAAGACACGGCATCTTTTCTCTTTCAAGAGGCGGGACATTACTGATATCCACGTCCAGAAACGGCTCTGCTTTTTCAGGTCTTTCCTTTTTCAGGTCTTCGCCTTTTAAAAACCGATCGATTGAAACCGCCGCCTCCTTTCCAGCCGCAATTGCATCCACCACTGTACTGGGACCGGTTACGGCATCACCGCCTGCAAATATGTCCGGATCATCCGTCTGGAGTGTCACAGAATCAACGTTCATGGTGCCCCAAGCGCTGAGAGTACACTCGCATTCTTCGGTAATACAAGCCCAGTCAGATTCCTGCCCGATGGCAGGAATCATGGCATCCACATCAATAGTAAACTCGGAGCCTTCAACAGGTACAGGACGTCTTCTCCCGCTGTTATCCGGCTCGCCAAGTTCCATTTTTATGCACTCGATGGCCTTCACCCTTTGATTTTCTCCGATAACCCGGATGGGAGTTGTCAAGGTCATAATTTCAATGCCTTCCTCCCTGCACTCTTCTATCTCTTCCGCGTTGGCTGGCATCTCCTCTTCACTGCGCCGGTATATGATAAATGGCTTTGATGAACCGTTGCGAAGGGCGGTTCTTGCAGAATCAATGGCAACATTACCTCCACCGATTACGGCGACCCGGTCACCGATGGAAACATCCTTGCCGAGATTCACATCCCGTAAAAAATCCACACCCGGATAAACCCCTTCAAGATCCTCACAGTCAATACCGAGCGCCTTACACTCCTGTGCCCCGACGCCCATAAAAAATGCCTTGTACCCCTTCTCCCTGAGCTGTCCTATTGTGATATCATTTCCGATATCCACTCCGGTTTCAAACCGGACTCCCAGATCCCGAATCACCTGTATTTCTGATTCGATGATATCACGGGGAAGCCTGTATTCGGGGATACCGATTCTCAGCATCCCGCCAAGGACTTCATGTTTTTCCAGCACGGTAACCTGGTAACCTTCAATACTTAAAAAATAGGCACAAGCAAGTCCGGCCGGTCCACTGCCGATCACTGCCACCTTTTCTTCTTTTTTTGGTTTAACCTCAGGCGTAAAAGAGATATGGTTCTCTTTAGCCCAGTCTGCAAGAAACCTGTGGATAGAGCGAATTGAAATTGGTTTATCCACCTTTGACCTTGTACAGATTAATTCACATGGTTGGTGACAGACCCGTCCGCATACTCCGGGAAACGGATGTTCTTCCATAAAGAGCTCATATGCCTCTTTATATTTACCATGGTTTATCAGGGCCAGGCATCCCTGAAAACTCGGATTGGCAGGACAGCTGGCCTTACATGGCGCAACGCCTTTTTTTTCTATGGTATAAGCACTGGGCATTGCCTGTGGATAAAGTTGAAACGCAGCTTTTTGGTTTTGCAGCCCCTCGTCAAACCGGCTGGAAACCTCTATGGGACATACCTTTTGACACTCTCCGCATGCGGTGCATTTATCTATATCTACATAACGTGGTTGTTGCAGCAGCTTTACATGAAAATTACCCGCTTCTCCGGTTATCTCTTCCACTTCGGTCATGGTTAGAAGCTCTACATTCAGGTGTCTTCCAGCTTCTACCAGTTTGGGTGATATGATGCACATGGAACAGTCATTGGTTGGAAAAGTCTTATCCAATTGTGCCATTACTCCACCGATAGCCGAATTCTTTTCAACCAGATAGACAAGATAGCCTGAATCAGCCAGGTCCAGGGATGCCTGGATTCCTGCAATTCCGCCCCCAACGACCAGAACAGAACCTACGGCTTGTTTTGACATTATTACGTCCTCCTTTGCCCGGAAGCTCTCTGCTATATTCTCCGGGATGGGATGTTAATCGGCAAACAGCCCGCTAAAGCCCGAACTCCGCAAGGTCAGGCCCGAGGTAAGCCCTTTCGTTTTCCCCCAGCATCCCCATGGCCAGGCAGATGATGGTCCAAAAATGTACGACATGGTAATTGCCACCGTAAAATTCACCTATATCTTCCATCTGACCATGGCAGTTGTGGCATGGCGCCAACACATACTTTGCCCCTGTTTTCATGATCTGGTCAAATTTAACCTTGCCGTATGCCCGCCGCTGTTCGGTTAATCCTGCCTGCAATGCGCCGCCGCCGCCGCCGCAGCAGAAATTATTCGTTCCACAGGGGATCATGTCCACAAAATTTTTCTCTCCGACAACTGTTTTAACCACAAACCGGAGATCTTCGGCCATCTTTTCTCCCCAGGTCTTTCTGACGATGTTACAGGGGTCCTGCAAGGTGAATTTAATTTTAAGGTCCGTGTTCCAGTCGGAATTAACCTTCAGCTTTCCTTCCTTTATCCATTGTGCATACAGGGTGATGATACTTGTAAATTCGAAGTTGTGAGATATATTGAATTTTTTCAATCCTTCCAGGATTGCAAAGAATGAATGCCCTCATTCGGTAT
>JASJGV010000415.1:0-3140 GCA_033791325.1 Desulfobacterales bacterium
AAGCGTGCGTTGATATCAACGCACGCTTTTTTTATTGTTCTTTTTTAAACCCGATTGCCGCCCATCCACGCTCTTCATCCATCCATTTCTGACTCAATCCCAATCCATTACCCTGCTTGATAATCGATTCCCGTTCTTCGCTTTTTATTCCGGATAGAAGTATCACGCCACCTGGTTTTGCTCTGTCCACCATCTGAAATAAAAATGATTTCAGTGTGGGAAGTCGCAGATTGGCTAATATGAGATTATATGATTCTGTTATCTTTTCAAATGCTTGAGCGGAAATGCTTATCCTGCTTGACAAGCCATTACATTCAACATTTCTTTGGGCTTCCGAGATGGCACAGGGATCTATATCAAGACCAATGCCCGACGCAATACCCATTTTCAGGGCGGTTATGATCAGCACCCCGGAGCCGGTCCCGATATCGAGTGCTCGTGTGTTCTTACCGGGTATTGGAAACGATTCCTTGCCCAGAAAGTATTCTATTCCTTTCAGGGATAGCCGGGTGGTGGGATGCTGGCCGGACCCAAAAGACGACCCATGACAAAGGCTGACGACAACGTCGCCGGTACCTTGCTCCACCGTGCAATTCAATGGTTTTAATATTATTGAGCTTGTTATTCGGATGGGTTTGTAAAGCGCGGCCTCGATAAAGGTATGCCCAAAATCAGAGACGTACATGAGCTCCTGCTGATCCACGAGTTCCCTAATCACCGACCGAACCGCTCTTCGATCATGTAAGCAATACCGGGACAACCTTCTTTCAATGTCCAACAGCGTCAAACGTGTCTCAGCCTCGCGGAGAGTTTCTCGTACAGCTTGCCGAATCTCCCGCATACCGGAGATCTTTTGTTGCCTATGGCTGTGTTTTTTGAAAAGAGACTGCATTTTCCACCATACTCCTGGCCCACAAGGGTGTTCCCAGGGAGTGGATGTGCATGTAAGTAGCCAAAACTTTTTTATGGCAGATACCATCCCTGCCGTTGATCAATCCGGCCCCCCTTTTGACCTGAAACGCCAGAAGATCCATGGATCCTCTGTATTCGATAGCCTTTGAATAGTGGAATTCATGACCCTTTATTTCCGTTCCCACCCCAAAATAGGGATTTTCATGATCAATGGAGATAATGGTATACCCGTGCCCTTGGGGTCGTTTGTGCAAATCAAACACCAGGGGAAAAATACCTGTCATGGCATAATAATCATCACCCAGCAATAGACGCTCCCCCAGATACATCAAGCCCCCACACTCGGCATATATGGGAAGACCTTTATCAGCCATATCCCGTATCTGGTTCCGGTAGGTGATGTTGTCCGCCAGCTGTTTTGCATGTGTTTCCGGAAATCCCCCCCCAATATAGAGTGCATCAACGGGCGGGACAAGCGCTTCTGCAAGTGGGCTCGTAAAAACGAGTTCCGCACCGGCTGCTTCCAGGGCTTCCAGATTTTCAGGATAATAAAACTGAAATGAGGAGTCTCGGATAATACCGATTTTCGGGGCATCACCGGTTACGACATAGTTTTCAACACAGACATCTACGGAAGGTTTGTTTGGTGATGTCTTCCGGCCAGCAACGTCGATACATTCCCGCTCTCTGTCTACTGGCGGCTTGGATGCCACATTCCCGGCAGACATTGCTATTTCCAGTATACCATCCAGATCCAGGTGCTTGGATATGACGTCAGCTATGGTGGAAATGGACTTTTTGGCCCAGGCATGTTCAGGTGTTGGCACCAGACCCATATGTCTTTCCGGAAAAACTTGTTGCTTGAGCTTGGGCACGGCTCCCAATACCGGGATCTGGCAGTAATGTTCGATACAGGTTCTGAGGTTGTTCTCATGTCGCTTGCCGGCAACACGGTTCAGAATGACCCCCCTGATCCTGACACCCGGGTCAAACTGCTGGCATCCCAACACCACGGCTGCCATGGTCCGGGTGGTCTTGGTGCCGTCAATACAGAGAATTACCGGAAGATCCAGGTGTTTGGCCAGCTCCGCCGTACTGGTATTGCCGTCCCTGTCGATACTGTCGTACAGACCCCGATTACCTTCGATGACGGCCAGGTCCGATGTCTGGGTATAACAGGTAAATGATTTCAGGATGGTCTCTTTGGGGATGAGGAAGGTGTCCAGATTGTAACACTGCTGGCCTGCCGCCAGGGCAAGCCAGCCCGCGTCAATATAATCCGGACCTTTTTTGAATGGAGCGATTGTTTTGCCACGTTGTGTCAGAGCGGCAATAACGCCCACGGAAAAAATGGTTTTTCCGGATCCGCCTCTTAAGGCAGATATAATGATTCCAGGAAATCCCATTTTTTTTTGATGTGTCTGATTATGTTCCAAAAACGTATATTACAAGAAAACAGAATGGTGACGGCTAAAAATTAGTCCTCGTGTTCAGCACCTGACTGTTTGCCTGTTCCCGGCAGACCATACATGGAGGTACTGCCACTGGACCAATACTCAAGTACGCCTTCTACTACCATCTGATTGACATACTTTTTGGCGGCCCTTGGTTTTTCACCAATGAGTTTTGCCAAGTCGTTGAAATAAAACTTGGATTTCATTTTTAATTTCTTTGTCAGTCCTTCAACAACCAGTGTTCTCGCCTCTTCGTAATCCATTGCTTTGCCCTTTCTATATGATTGGCCGGGAGGCCCATTACAGGGCCTCCCATTGAATTTAAAATATTAAAACTTGAACTGTGACGTCTGACGCCACGTATAATAGGCCGGATCACGGAAATCATCGATGAGATGATGGGTAAATGGAAGTTCGCATTTATCGAAGAAACGCTCCCATCCGATCCGTTCTGCCCAGTCGCCCAGACGCTCATACTTATTGGCGCCGGCAGAATAAGCTTCCACAATCTTTTTGATGGTTGCGGTGGTCGAAGGCCAGCGGGGTGCCTCGTTGGGCAGGAACGCCACGACAACCTTCGAGAACTTCGGAGCTGATATTCGGTTGGAGACCTTTCCACCTGCCATGATGACGATACCATCACCTTCCGTATCTGCCAGCGGCATGGAGGGGCACATGGTGTAGCAGTTGCCGCAGAACATACAGCGCTCATTCTTTATGGACACACTCTTCACTGTCTCGCCATTTACCTCAACCTTGGCTGGCTTGATGGCA
>JASJGV010000416.1:0-5164 GCA_033791325.1 Desulfobacterales bacterium
TGAAGGGTGATTCTGAGCCTATGGATTTGCCTTTTTATTTTCATAAAACCCCATTTTATGGGGTATAGAGTTTGACACCAGGTTTAATGATGCGATAGATTGCATGTATCCAGATCATATCTGAAATGAATTTGGTAAAATTGATAGTTGGAAGTTTCTCAATCTATCTGTAGTGCAATGTGTTGATGATCCTAAAGTTTGGATAAAGGAAATTGGATTATGAAAAAGATGGATCTACGCATCGATGAGGAAAAGAAAATAGCCTATATTAAACTATCGGGCCGCTTAAGCAAAGAAGCTATTCTTAGTGTATTCGATTTAGCTGTTTCTGATAAGAGATATAAAAATGGCATGGGTCGGCTATGGGATTTCAGAGATGCCGACTTATCAACCCTGGATGTTATGACGATCGTTGAGATGGCACAATATTCAATAAAGTTCCCCCCAGGGATAAATAACGTTAAAGTAGCTTTTGTTACTAATAGAGATTTAGAATATGGTCTATCACGCATGTTTGAGATGTCATCAAACGCAAAGACTCCAATCCAGGTATTTCGTACCATGGCTGAAGCCGAAGAATGGATGGAGGGGGAAAGTTTAGGCGAATTTTAGATTGTGAACTATCTTTATGGATTATTAGATATCGGTATTTGAGCTGATGTGTTAATAATCTGAATCTATATGTACTCGGGTGATATTTGGCTTTCAGATAATATTTCAGTGTATATCACAAGAGTAGCACTGTTCTTGAGTTCTATGTAGTAAACCATTTATTATTAACTATATTGGGTGATTGTCCTCCATGCGTTTAGAGAGCTTGCTCATGCCGTCACGGTTAAAACGAAAAATGTAATCACATAAGGAAATTGTAATATGCAGGATATCTATAGTGATACGAAATCGTCCGTTCAACTAAGAAAGGTACTCGCAGTTGATAACGACCCGATTATGCTAAAATTTCTCTCTAGGATTCTCGAGAAAGCCGGATTACAGGTTGAAACCGCCAGCGACGGCGTTTCCGCCATTGATACGCTCGAAACCTACACTCCTGATCTGTTTTTAATCGATTTGGTGATGCCCAACATAGACGGGCGGGCGTTGTGCCGTATCATACGAAGCAAAAAGGAGTTCAAGACAACACCCATCGTAATTATTTCCGCCATCGCTGCCGAGGAAGCAATCAATACGGTAAAACTTGGCGCTAACATCTGTATCGCCAAAGTGGCCTTTGCTGAATTGGAGACCATCGTAAACAAATTTTTAGATGCCCCTAAATTACTGTGGGATCCAGCGCTGCGCAACCGGGTTTTAGGAGTGGAAGACCTTTCACCTCGCAAGATTACCAATGAACTGTTAACCATCAACGAGCATTTTCGCATTATGCTTAACAGCATATCCAACGGTATTATCGAAATTGATCAAAACCAACGTATTATTTACGCCAATCCAGCGGCCTTGCGTTTTTTTTCTATGCCCGCCGAGGCCATGTTAGGCAGTTATGTGGCCCGGCTTTTCCCGGCCGGTACCAATGAACCTTTTTTTTCTCTGATCAACGTCCCTGCGTCAGCCGGCGTTCCTGTCGGCCGGCACATTAAGATTTCAGTTCGCAACCGGCTTTTGGATGTATCTGTTGTACTGTCCAACCACGGTCGAAATACCCAAGTGATTGTCATGGAGGACATCACCGTAAGCGAAAATGCACAAAAGGGCCTCCTCGAGGCCAACAACAAGCTTGAGGTTCTGGCCCGGATTGACAGTCTGACGAATGTTTCCAATCGACGCCATTTTGACGAGTTGCTCCATCAAGAATGGGGGCGTCTGAAACGTGAAAAAGGCGAGTTGGCGTTGCTGCTCTGTGATATAGATTACTTTAAGGATTTTAATGACACATACGGTCACCTCGAAGGAGATCAATGCCTCAGGGATATCGCCCAGACCATCAATTCCACCCTTCGGCGACCCTCGGATACGGCCGCGCGTTACGGTGGGGATGAGTTCGTCGTTATTTTGCCCAACACAACACCCCAAGGTGCCTTGCACCTGGCCGAAGATATCCGGGAGAGCATCTGCCGGCTTCAGATCAAACACAGGAAATCTCCTATTGCCGACCATGCTACGGTAACGATTGGCGCTAGCAGCGGGTTTCCCGATGAAGCGTTGCCAGAAGACAAATTTATTTGGCTGGCCGACAAGGCACTTTATCAAGCTAAAATGAAAGGACGTAATTGTTGCATAGGAAAAATGCTGCGCAATCATGATGACAAAGCCTATATGACGATGCCGAATATGCACTAGCGTATTCCTATATCCTGTGGTTACCCGGTTGTGGCAATAACCCGCGACTATTTTTATAAATCAAGGGCGAAGCCTCAATCAAATTTCCGGTGACAGCTCCAGAGACTGTCGAAAAACCCTAAATCTGTAATTTTGATGCTTGTAAGCTATTGATTTCATTACATGCAAAAAAACCCGATTTCCGAGACGGTAATCGGGTTTTCAAGTTTTAGGTGACGTTTCTGATATCAAGAAACACAATATGGTTTAAAATGCTATTTGTTGTGATCTAATGACCCGTCCCAATCCAGCTAAAGGTGATGGGTGCCAAGTCACGGGATGCAAGACCAGAATCGGTTAAGGTTGCTAAGGCCATGGATATTTAACAATCTTTCAAAAGAAACTGTCACGGTTTGATCGTGCAGGTATCATCTCGCCGCAGTATTTACATGTCACCGATTTTCCTTTTTGCTCTGAAGAAACAATCTGGCCCTTTTTGCACGCAGGACATACGCGTTTATTGCTAAAGATTCGGAGAATTGCCGAAATAACAAATGGGTTCATATTCTTGACTCCTTTTAGGCACTTTGAAATCTCTACTAACAATATTCGCCAATTACCAGCAGCTTTGAATGTATTCACAAGTCGACTCGATCCACCCACTGTTACAGATATCATTTTTCATGCAATAACGCAAAAAGGGCAAACTAACACCCATAAACACCAATATATTGTGTAGCTGTTACATTTAGAAAAACCCCACCTTCCGCATTTAAAAAATTAGGAGGCACGAAATTTACCCGCACCCGAATATGCCACCTCGTGGTAGTCATGTCGAAAAATTTCTAATTAACTGTTTTCAAGTTGCAACAATAAATTAAGTGGTTATATTAAAAATTATTGAATTTCAAATATTGGCGTACGATCATAAACTTCATTATTTAAAATCCCAAATTGAAATAGAGTTCAACGCTATATCGAAACCGGCTACATCCCATCACCACAGAACCCTAATTCATTTTTCGGATACAATAAATCGAATGCCCTCAACAAGAACTGCAAGTTAAAGAGGTGATTATGAAATTGCAAAAAAACAATAATGTATTCGTTTTTGCCGCATCGCTCATTGCGGCTTTGATGATCTCCCAACCCGTAGTCGCATCAGATGCAGGTACGCCGACAGCAGAGAAGCTGTCCAATGCCTATACCGGCAAAGCGTATTCGCCCTATGCCAATCGAGGTATTCCCGAGAGGCCGCTGTGGGGCGATTCTCACCTCCACACCTCGCTGTCCATGGATGCGGGTTTGTTTGGTAATCGTCTCCCCCCCCGTGAAGCTTATCGGTTTGCACGCGGTGAGACAGTGGTATCCTCGACCGGTCAAGCAGTGCGTTTGTCCCGTCCACTGGACTGGCTGGTGGTAGCTGATCATTCCGATGGAATGGGCTTTTTTGGCGACATTGCTGCAGGAAAACCTGAGCTGATGGCGTACGAACAGTCGGCGCACTGGATCAAGGCATTCGAAGAAGGTGGAGATAAAGCGGTAAAGGCATCGCTTGATTTAATCACATCCTTCTCAAATAACAAGATGGACCCGGAAATGTTCGCGCTCTACTCGCCCGGATCCAAGCCTTTCAAGAATCTGTGGGAAAAAGTCATCGACGATGCTGAAGCGTTCAACAATCCTGGACAATTTACCGCACTCATCGGCTTTGAATGGACCTCATTGATCAAGGGCAACAACATGCACCGGGTTGTCATCATGCGGGATGACGCCATTCGAGCCAGACAGGTGGTGCCTTTCACCATGACAGCACCCCAGGGCAGCCCCGACCCCAGGGATCTGTGGAAGTATATGGCCAACTACGAAAACAAGACCGGTGGTGAAGTGCTGGCAATCGCGCACAATGGTAATCTATCAAACGGGATCATGTTTCCGCTGGAAGCCCAGTGGAACGGGACCAAGTTATACAAGACCTGCGTGTGAAACCCAAGGGCGCCACCGCGCCGAATTTCATGGTCTATGCATTGCGTGATCCCATCGGTGCCAATCTCGATCGTATCCAGATCGTGAAAGGATGGCTCGATACTGATGGCAGCACACATGAAAGCGTTTATAACGTTGCATGGTCAGATGAAAGGAAGCCGGATAAGAAAGGCAAGTTGCCAGCTGTAGGCAACACCGTAGACGCCGCTACCGCTAACTGGACCAATACCATCGGGGCTGCAGAGTTGAGTATCGTCTGGACAGATCCCGATTTTGATCCAAAGCAGAAAGCTTTTTACTATGCGCGGGTTCTTGAAATCCCGACCCCTCGCTGGTCCACCTATGATGCCTTCAGGTATGGCATCGATCTGCCAGAAGGAGCGCCCGTCTCGACCCAGGAGAGGGCTTACACGTCACCAATTTGGTATACACCGAAATCGTCTTGAAAGAGAATAATACTTCAATATTGCAGCGGCTTCTGCGGGAGCCGCTGCTGCATTTTATCGCCATTGGTGGTCTGTTTTTTCTGATTTATACTGCCATCAACGACACCTATGAAAACACAACCGATACAATTCTCATCAATCCTGAACGAATCGGCCAGATAGCGACTGGTTTCAGTGAAACCTGGAATCGGATGCCCACAGCTGAGGAGCTTGATAACCTGATTAAAGAGGAAGTCAGGTCGGAGGTCTACTACCGCGACGCGCTGGCGCTCGGACTGGACAAAAATGATGCCGTTATCCGACGCCGACTGCGGCAAAAGATGGAGTTTTTGACCGACACCGGTATCTATTTACGGGAACCCTCCACCAGTGAGCTGGAAACCTATTTTGCAGCAAATGAACAGGCCTACCGCAGTGAACCGCGTCTGGCTTTCGAGCAAATCTACCTTGGCGAATCC
>JASJGV010000417.1:0-4859 GCA_033791325.1 Desulfobacterales bacterium
GGCTTTTGCGGACTGGTGCATTGACCATGGCATCGAGTGCCGTTTCAAGGCCCTGATAAGCCAACCATTTACGGACGGTGAAGATGTTTGGAAGCACAAGACGCTGCTGTCGGAGGCGACGAACTGGGTAGATGATTTCGACTATGTGATACAGAGACTGAAGAGGCATGGGCACTGCGGCGAATCCAGAGTTCTGCAGAACATCAAGGACTCGCTGGTGCAGCCGTAAATAATGGACCGTCAGACGCGGCCAATATCATATGAAAAGGTCTGGAATGCTTAACCTCCCGATGATCCATTTTTTCCCATCCCTTCATTGCAACCTGCGATGTCCCTACTGCAGTCAGGTGGATGTAAGGCGGCCAGGCATATCCGCTTCGAGCCTGTATCAGGACGACGGTTTTCTGGATCTGATTGGGAGAATTCCGCGAACCCATTTTTTCGTCAGCGGCGGGGAGCCTCTAATTCAGAAGGGACTGGATGGGTTTCTTCAGAGGGCCGGGGTGCACGGTCACACGGTCTCCTTTGATACAAACGGTGTAGTGCCGCTGCATGTTCTTGAGGGGATGCTCGACCGCCACCCCAGAACCATGTGGGGCTTTTTCAATATCACACACCACATATTGGCAGGGGTGCCATTTTCGACGGTTAAAAAGGTTACAGGCCTGTTCCGTCGTTATGATACGCCCCATTTCGTAAAATACATCGCCACCCCCAAGCAGATCCCCGTTATCGAGCAGAACATGGACACCTTGCGGGGGCTTGGCACCGGTGTGATGGTGACCATCCTGGAAACATACAAGGTTCCCTGGCAAGGGCGATGCTTCCCCCGGGGGTACACAGACGAGGAACTCCTGGAACTGTTGAACATGGTAACCCTCAAGATCCATGCATTGCAGTTCTTTGGTGGGATACATTCTGCCGGCCGTTCCTGCACCAGTGGATGCAGTTTTATTACATACAACATGAAAAACCGGTTGGAAACAACGCCCTGTTGTCACTGCAACAGGCGGGTGCCATGGGAAGATACGGTGTTTAAAGGCGGTGACGCCGAAACCGCCCCATGCGCCAATGATATTTGTCTTGGTGATGTGATGTTTGTTCGGGGGAACCAGGGACTTTTTGATGAAAAAGAACGGTTCGCTGCGATATGCAACGGATATTCTCCACGCATAAGATTTGAAAGCGCCATGTTGTTCATCGAGGAGGTCGCGGAAAAGTCCGAACTGGTTTTGCAGTCCCGGTTTGAAGAGTTCAAGGCGATATATATGCCCAATGGGGGCCGAAGGTATCAGTTTGTATCATGACTGACAACGGCATATTGAAAATCAATACCGATAGGGCTCGAAGGAAGTTCGATGCGTTTCGTGAGGTCTTCGATGAGGCGTTGAGGGAAAAGGTGGGGGATAACCCCGGTAAAGATGTTAGATTCACAAACGACAATTACTACTTCGATGCGATCCGATGGCCAAAGGAGGCTCATCGCAATTATGCAAAACAAAAAGCGATACGGGCACTGGGCCTTCCTGAGAAGCAGAATGTCGAGGTGACGACGCAGTGTTTTTTAAAATGCGAATTCTGCATACTGCACAGCGGCGCCCTTACAGGGGCCAGAAAAAAAACATTCATGTGCTATGCGGATTTCGAAAGCTTTTTCTTTCAGATCGAACCCTTTCTCACCCATATTGAGTTTACCGGTGGTGAGCCCCTGCTTAATAAAGATCTATTCCGAATGGTGCGTCTGTGCAACCGGCACCAAGTTAAAACGACCGTTGCGACAAATGCACAGCTTCTCAGCCAGAAGAAAACAGAAGAGATGCTTGACGCGCCGCCTTCCGTGCTGCTTGTCGCCTATGAGGGGGGGGACATTAGGAGTTATGCCGCTCACCGCAAGGGGGGCGACTTCTCCGCCCTCGAAGATCGTATCTTGAAACTAGTCGAAAGGAAGAGAATGAAGGGGCAGGCCTATCCCCGTATTCAACTTCAGACGGTTGTTAGCAAGAAAACGGTTGGGCAGCTTGCGCATTTCTGGGAATATGCCGAGAAAATCGGCGTTGATGCGGCCTGTGTTAAACCGGTTTTCATATGGCCTGACGGATCGCCTGAATACCGACAGATGATGATTGACAATTATCTGATACCGGACCACCTGCTCAGTTATCATACGCTGTTACCGGACGGTAAGCTGAAAGAAACTGGAGTCCCCAACTATTGCCCGAATACCAGAACCGTTCATATCGGCGCCGGAGGAGAGGTCATACCCTGTTGGTACAACCTACTCTCGTCCATGCCCATGGGGAACGTTCTGGAAGAGCATTATATCGATATCTGGTTTTCTGAGGCGTATGAAGAATTCAGGGGAAAGATGGCCTCCCATACCGCATACGCGCATCAGTGCCGGCATTGTATCGGCATATACAATGAGAAGCTTTTTGAATTACGACATTTCAAATAGCATCCTGCGAGATGCCTTGAAAAACAGGATCGCCGAAACATGCGGCAAACTCCGATCCCTCCTTCAGGAAAAGGATCATTTGTCGGCAACGTCGATATTGAGGGACTATGTCTACCGGTCCATAATCTGGAGCGATGACCAGATCAATCTGGACCTGTTCAGCAGGAACAATATGTATGACCTTGACCTCCAGCAGATTCTTTATCTACTGGACTCTCGAGAGATCGGCGTACTTTGTGGCGGGGCCTCCCTGCTGCTTAAGAAGGTGTACCAACTGTTCGGCTACACATCCGAAACCTATAACTATGGGTTCAGCAGTACGGACGGGTCCTACTCTCCGACACATGTGACAACGCTTGTCGAAATAGAACATGGCGGTGAAAAGCAGATCGTTTTGCAGGATCCGACATTTAATATGACATTATTTAATGCGGCAAATTCTAATTATGACTTTATATGCATGCTTGAAGCCGTGTCAAAGGGGGCGGCTGAATCAATCCAGGTTAAGAAAGGTGCGCAAAGGCCAGTTCCTATATTTCTTAAGGACGATGCAATGGCAAAAGATGTCTTGCGATACTATATCGATTCCGGTGTCCTGCGCCCTGGAGATATAGAGAGAGCAGAGACATCAATAACGAATACTTCAATCATTGGTGGTAGGGGAGATCTTGATTACCAGAGAAGCTATCTGTCCAGAAGAGAGGCGGATATTAAAAAAGTACTCAAAAAAAATACTGGAAAGCCGGAAGAAAACTGCACTCTGTATGACCTTTTGCTGTATCCTCTTGGTGACTTTTTAGAAAATTTCCCATTCAGTAGGAAAAAGGAGATTGTCAGATATACAAAAGCGAGATAAAAATACGACGAATGATCTTCCATATTCAATCTTACACTCTGCTTTTTTACCAAGGCTCGTGGGTGTCCGGTTAAAATAGATAAAAATCAATTGGATACGAACCCATTTTTTTGAGAAATTCTGTATTTTACCGAGAAGCTGGGTAGGATATGCGTCAATGAAATCGAATATTTTTCATATAACGGATATATTCATATCCAACGATCCAGAATATTACCGTATTCCGATTATTGCTATGCTTAATCAATCCATATTTGCTTTTGCCAACCGGCGCATGTATACGCATGCCGACTGCGCAGAGGAATCGCATGTTGTGTTCAGGCGATTTGAGCGTGGTGATCGAAGCAAAGGAGATATTTCAGGTGTTTTTGAAGAAAAAGGCTGGAATGCGCCTATCGGCACTGCAATTGTCGATAAAAAAGAAGGAATAGTCCATTTGTCCTATTACCGGTGGTGGCCAGTAAAGAAAAGCAAAGACTTTGTTGATCATGACCAAGGACGCTTTATAGCAACAATTAAAGATTATGGTCGGCAATGCGACCATACCCCTGAAATTGTAGCACCAAACAGAAAGAATTGCCGCGGGCACAGTCATGGAGCTTCCCAGGCTGTAACTCTTCGGTATGGTCACAAAAAGGGCCGGCAGGTTGTGCCAGCGCGGTTTTTTACAAAACCTGGGGAAGACATTAAAAATCTGCAGGAAAATCATTACAATTGCGCCCTTTACAGCGACGATCAGGGAAATACTTGGCAGAATAGTGAACCGGTGCAGGTGGGAACCGGTGAGGGATGCCTGGTAGAGTTGTCCGATGGCCGGATCTACTACAACTCACGTGCCTATTTTTTCGATGGTAAGCGCCGAAACGGCTGGAGTTACGATGGTGGGGAAACCTTCACCGATTTCGGTATCGACGAACAATTGATCGAACCCATAAACGGCGGCTGCAATGCCGGAATGGTTTTGTATCCGCCAGAACTGACCGATGGCAAAGATATCATCCTGTTCAGCAATCCGGCTGCCGAAACGCGTGAACGCATGACGATTCGTGCCAGTTTCGACGGTGGCAAGTCCTGGCCGGCTTCAAAAGTCATCCATGACGGACCTGCTGCCTATTCCGCCATGACGGTCGCCGATGATGAAACCATCTTTGTCCTTTTTGAAAATGGTGACAAACATCCTTACGAAAGAATCTCCCTGGCCAGCTTCAAGCTTGGATGGCTGCTCGAGCCTTAAAGGCATGCACGACGCCAGGTTTAACGAAAACTTTTAGTAGCCTACGTCTGAACTGTTAACGACTGCCAAAATGGTCACACCCCTGGTGTGGCCATTTTTGTTGGTACATTTATTGCGAAAGGTCATTAGGGACGTTGAAACCACGGCGATTGAAACAGAATCAAGGGATTTTTGTCAATCCTTCAACAGCGCGGTGTCAGAATCGTGACGAAAGCGATGACAGATTGGACCACCAGGAAGGCAAGCTGAACCGCGATAGCGAGCGCATTCCCCGCGGCTTGCCGCGGGGAGGGTTCAATAATAATCCGGAATAG
>JASJGV010000418.1:0-2874 GCA_033791325.1 Desulfobacterales bacterium
CGTTTGACGAGGCGGGAGCTGGAAACGGGCGTTGCAACGTACCGCGCCAGTTCTCGACCCTACCTGTGAGGACCTGGGGGTGAAATTCCTCCGGGCTACTCGACCCCATTGAGAATCCTCAAATTATTACGGTCTGCATCCATCAGCTGCGAGTCATTTGAGACTGCCGCATGCGGGCCGTAGCCTGCCACCATAGGCATGTCCCCCTTCCACACGATTACCACCAAGAAAAATCAAACCAGGTCAGAATCAATTGTACCATTAAGAAAAAGGTGAAATTTTGCTTGACATGATAATGTCTTCACAATATTGTAGACAATATAATATATTTTCACTTTACCTTACTCCAAAGGTTTAAAATATCGTATCGCCATGCCCCATACCCTATGAAATCGGAGGATAAGATGATCAGGAAATGCAGTGCAGATGTTGCCCCTATAGAAACGCTAAGGGAAGGTTTCAAGGGCATGCACGCTCGCTACTTATGGTCCACTGATGATGGCCCTCAGAAGTTTGCAATGAGGCTTATGGAATTTGAGCCTTATGGCCATACTTCCTATCACAAGCATCTCGAAGAACATCAGTTTTATTTTCTTGAGGGCGAACCGGCGTATGTTGGCGCAGATGGCAATGAGATCAGGCTGGCACCTGGAGATACGATTTACACGGCATCCGATGAAGAGCACCAAATAAAAAATGCAGGTTCAACCGTGATGAAAATGATTTGCATGATCCCGATCCTTCCCGGCGGTGATGGAAAGTATCCGGCTCCTCGCCCTGATGGAAAGGATTATGTTAGCGCTACGAAAAAAGGGGCCTGCTGAGTAGCAGGCATAGCAACGATAGGTAGAGGGCGATCACCTATAACAATCATCACAAATCGCTTATAATGCTCTTAACAAAGGAGGCAAAAATGAAATCTATGTTTAGAATGTATGGGAATGGAATATTTGTTGCCGCATTAATTCTTGGCATTATTGCGCTGGCACATGTGCCAGTTGCTTCAGCGGGTGACACGATTACTTTGAGAGCCCAGTCGGCCTTCGGACGGGGCAACGGGCTTTTTAAGGCCGGGGAACACTTCGCATTTCTAGTTGACAAATATACCGATGGGCGGGTTAAAATTAAATTCCATGCGGCAGGGGAAGTTGTACCCAGCGGCCAAGTATTAGAAGCCGCCCGCCAAGGCCTGCTCGATGCCGGACAAGGCTGCCCGTGTGTCGCTAGGTCAAAAGCCTATGCCGCTCAATGGTACTGCGATGTCCCCGACGGCCAAAGCCCAATGGAAGAAATCATTTGGTATTACAAAGGCGGCGGAAAAGAAATCTTCGAAGATTTGATCCACAAATACTACCAATCGCACCCTATAATGATGCAGTCAATGTCAACCGAGGTGTGGCTGTATTCCAATTCAAAAATAAAAACAGTTGAGGACCTGAAAGGCTTGAAAATGCGGGCTGCAGGCATGCGTGGAGAGGTGCTCACATCAATGGGGGCCTCGGTTGTGGTGCTATCTGGAGGAGAAATCGTCCCAGCCCTCGAGAGGGGTGTTATCGACGCTATGGAAATGGCCAGCTTGAACTCCACTTTCCCGTTGGGTTTTTGCGATGTGGCCAAATACCTCTACATGCATCCGAGAAAATCAACCTCGCCGACCACCTTTTTTTCCTTCAACCTGAAGGTATGGAACAAACTGCCCAAAGATATTCAGGCTGCCATTGAAAAGGCAGGCAGGCATTCCCATTTATATACTTTAACTCAAGAGGTTATGGAGGACACCATAGCCCTGAAACAAGCGGTTGAGAAACAAGACTCCGAGATTCTGTTCCTGCCGCTCGAGGTAGCCGATGCGGTGGATAAAGCCGCAGCCAAATACTACGAGGAGAAGGCCAAGACAAACGAAGACCTTGCCAGAGTTCTTCGCTCTTGGAATAAATTTAAAAAGGACTATGGTCCCTATGCCAAATGGATTGATAATTTTAATTCCACTGGCGACACGCTTGCTCCCTATTATCCGATAAAAGTGGACTGAGCAGCACAATAAGTAATCATACAGGATTATCGATCTGGTGGTTGCACGCAAGTGTTATTCAGAATTTGTCGGCACCTGACTCATTGATTGACACGACCCGTGCAACAGCCATTCGATGATCGCTGAAGCTTGAGTTGTTTAAAGAAACCATAAGTTATTTTGATTTAAACAGGATTTGCAGAAATGAATATACTCCAAATCATTGATCGAATATCAATATCCACCAGCAAAATAGTCAAGTGTTTGGCTTTAATTCTTTCTGCCACAGTTTTATTTGAGGTGGGAGCACGTTATCTTTTTGGTCGGCCAACCCTGTGGGCATTTGATGTAACAATGTTTCTGTATAGCGCCTTTTTCATGCTCGGGGCGGCTTGGGTGTTACAAGAACAAAAACACATTAGAATAGATGTTTTTTACAATATGTTTCCGAAACGGGTCAGGGCAATCATTGATATCATTTTTTACATGTTGTTTCTTTTCCCACTGGCAGGCGTAATGATCTGGTACGGAACTCAAATGGCTTATGATTCTTGGCTATCAGGTGAAATAAGCAACACCAGCCAATGGGGGGAAAAAATATATCTTTGGCGGGCGATCATCCCGGTTTCTTTTTTCCTGTTATTTCTGCAAGGCATAGCTGAATTCATTCGCACCTTGAATAAACTGTGGAGTGATAAACATGGGTCCTGATGCATTTTTGGCCTTCTTCATGGCCGGTATGATTATCGTGGTGATTCTGCTCGGAATTCCGGTTGCGTTCGCTTTGGCTTCGGTGCCGTTGCTTTTCGGGATCATTTTCTTGGGGCCGTTCACAATGCCCCTAGTCGTGGTTAATGCTTTCG
>JASJGV010000419.1:0-4549 GCA_033791325.1 Desulfobacterales bacterium
AAGAATGCTGTTGCGAAAGTGCCTTGAATCGGTTGGGTTTACCCCAGCCTAACAACCCTTGGGTTAGGACATTAGGACAACGGCAAGAGGTAAATTCATTATGAAGCACTGGATGTTCAGTTGCAAAGATGTTACCCAAAAGGTATCCCAATCAATGGATGTCAAATTGCCATTTCATCATCATATGGCGATTCGGATACATCTATTAATGTGCAGATACTGTGCCCGGTTTCATCGCCAACTCATGATGTTGAGGAAAATGAGCCGCCACCCGGAGCGGGATCTTCCTGATAGCCAAATTCCGGACAACCTGTCTCAGGAAACCAAAGAACGGATGAAAGCCACCTTACGTTCCCTCCCGTGATCCGCAACAGGAACTTCATATTGTTTACGATTCAGTCTGTTCTTTTAACTATCGATAAAACGAAACATAAGATAGTAATATATGAATACCCGTCCCCAAAGTTTGTTGCCGTGCAATTATCTGGGAGCACTTTTTGAGGTTTTGGCATTCCGCCCCAGGATGACCATCAGAATGCCACCCAGTGTTAATAGGGCCGAGAGTGTCAAACGCAGGCTTATCTGTTCGGAAATGAACACAACACCCCCAAAACCGGCAATGACAGGCACCGACAGTTGCACAACAGCCGCCTGGGTTGATGATAGCCCTCTGAGAGCCATATACCATAGGGTGTAACCTATTCCGGATGTAATACCGCCGGATATGGCCGCCAGAATGATGCCCTCGCGGGAGATGTGCACATTCCCAAAAAAGGGCAGACCCAGCACAATCACAAACGGAACTGAACGTAGAAAGTTATAGCTTGTATCAGACAAGGGGTTTGTCGACCCCCTGCCTTTCAGTGTGTAGAGGCCCCAGGCAATACCGGCCGCTGTCATCAGAGAAAACCCGATAAAAGAAGGCGCCGTGACACCGGGCAAGACAAGATATACAATACCGGAGAACGCAACTATCACACCCATCCATTCGATTGGCAGCAGTCTGTTTCCGGAAAAAAGAGACCATATGATCATTGTTATCTGCACGGAT
Organism: Desulfobacterales bacterium; assembly: GCA_033791325.1. Lineage (GTDB taxonomy): Bacteria > Desulfobacterota > Desulfobacteria > Desulfobacterales > B30-G6 > B30-G6. Next base: position 1,052 of record JASJGV010000419.1, read on the forward strand.
CCGAATAAAATCAACGCACCTGTACCCGTGTTGAGGGTCAGGTAAGCAAATGAAAATGTAACGGCATATGTAAACAACATGCAGGCTGCGGACCAGCTGCCTTTGGTGGACGACCCGTTTTTTTTGTCACTGAATATTAATATGCATAACAGAACAAGGGCACCGGATAACAGTCGGACAGACGTAAAACCGACTGCATCGATGGCCCTTTCCCCTAATGCCAGCCTGCAAAGAACAGAGTTGGCGGCAAAGGCAATCAGTGCCAGGGTAGTGAAGACAAGCGGTTTGATGACACGCATTTCAGGCATCTGAACATTTCCCTGTCATGGTTTCCATTTCGGTGTTCTTTTTTCCAGAAAAGCGCTGATACCCTCGATACACTGGCCACCCATGATGTTTATGGTAGCCTGCTCTTTCTCTACAGCCAGGGCTTCTTTCTCTGGCATATTCAAGGCTGCATCAACGATGTGTTTGACGGATTTGAGAGCCTGAGGCCCATTTGCCATGAGCTTGCCCACATACATATCAATCTGTCTCATGAAATCTGTTTTTGTAAAGACATGAGTGATAAGACCCAGCGCCAGGGCTTCGTCCGTGTCGATTTTGCGGGCGGAAAATATCAGCTCCTTGGCCCTGCCGGGGCCCACTAAGCGTGCCAGACGAACCGTTCCCCCGAGATCCGGAATGAGACCGAGTGCTGCTTCCTGAAAGCAGAGCACGGCGTCCTGGCAGGCAATACGAATATCGCAGGCCAGGGCCAGTTCGCACCCACCACTATAGCATAATCCATTGATGGCAGCGATGGTTGGAAATGGAAGATCAGCGAGCATGGCAAGAACACCCTGCATATAGGCAATTCCCTCGAGCACAGTATTGCGGTCATTTTCCTGAAGTGCCGTAAACAACCTGGATATGAGCGGGTCAGAAGGTTGCACATCTACACCAGCTGAAAAGATGCCGGGTGTGGTGCCTGTTATGACGAGTGCCCGGATCCGGGTTTCTGATAAAAGGGTTTGAAAATATTCTTCAAACAAAGACCAGCATTGGGAATCAATGGCATTTTTCATGTCAGGGCGATTCATCCGGATGAAAGCGATGTCATCCTTTTCATCGTATAGTAGCGGCTTGCCGCCTTTCTGCATGGTTCCTCCTTGTTCTATTGATACCGTTCATGTAATAAAGTTGTTATATGATTTTAATTATGAGCGCAATTACAAACAGGGAGCCTTCTGTTTTGCTGTAACCCGCCCAGGACCCTGCCAAGGCAGGAAAACATGTTTATGACAAATAGCGTATCAGGAGAATTTACGTGCAACGTTCGCAAGTATCAGGCAGCATGACAAGTCGAGAACGATTCCTGGAAGTCATGCGGCTCGGGCAAGCGGACCGCGCACCTTATTTCGAAGAGGGCATTCGAGACGAGGTCATTCATGTCTGGCGGGAGCAGGGTCTTTCCGGGCGGCGCGAACTGGCAAGTGGGTTTCCTTCGGATGTGCGTGAGCGGATGGAGTTGGATTTATACCCGCGTCCTGAATTGAAACAATGGCCGTCAACAGAAAAGGATTTAGATTTCTTCAGAGAGCATTTAAACCCGGATGACCCAAAACGGTTTCCCGGACAATGGAAAAAGCGTGTCCGGAACTGGCAGCACCGTGAACATGTACTGATGCTATCTGTTCATCAGGGTTTTTTTCTGAGCATGGGTGTCGAGGATTGGCAACGTTTTTACGAGGTCATGACCCAACTGGTGGACAACCCGCACCTGGTGAAAGGCATGATGATGGCCCAGGGGGAGTTTGCGGCAAAGCTTACCGAAAAAACACTCAAGGAAGTCACTGTTGATGCGGTTATATTCAGTGAACCCATTGGTGGCAATGACGGCCCCCTGATGTCGCCGGAGATGTATGAAAATATCGTTCTGAAAAGCTACCAGCCCATTCTGGACGTTCTGCATCAACAGCATGTGGAGACCATTGTTTTCCAAACCTTTGCCAATGCCCGGATTCTCATACCCAGTATTCTGAAATGGGGATTCAACGGTCTGTGGGCCTGTGAAGTCAATGTCGAAGCCATGGATTACCGTAGTATTCGTAAAGAATTCGGCAAGGACCTGAGACTCATCGGTGGCATCGATTTGGATGCACTACGCAGCAGCAAGGCGGCCATCAAGAAGGAAATCCAAACCAAGGTGCCACCCCTGTTGGACCAGGGTGGCTATATTCCCCTTGCAGACGGACGCGTGCGGGAGGATGTACCCTTTGAGAATTATTGCTATTATAGAGAGGTCTTGCGACGGATTATCGAGAAAGGATAAGCAATCCCCTTAAGGCGTTCCCATGATCCCGTATTGGAATTGAAAACCTCACGTATGTCAGAAATCTAAAAGCGGCGCAGCCGCGTCCCATAGCATCGCAAGGTGATGCTATCAGGGTATCAAAATCGTCGATCCCGTGGTTTTGCGTCCTTCCAGGTCCCGGTGTGCAAGGGGCGCCTCTGACAACGGATATGTCTGACCGATGGCAATCTTTACGACACCCCTTTGGACGACATCGAGAAGATCGTTTGCATGCGCCAGGAGATCCTCCCGCTTCTCGGTATAGGTCATGAGACTCGGTCTTGTCAGGAACAGGGAGCCCTTGGCTGCCAGAACACCCAGTTCGAGGGGCGGCACAGAACCGGATGACTGTCCAAATGTGACCATGGTGCCAAGAGCTTGCAGGCATTCCAGTGATTTCATGAAAGTGGTCTGCCCCACGGAATCATAGACAACATTGACACCTCTGCCGTTTGTAATTTCCCTGACGTTTTCGACAAAATCTTCCTGGGCGTAAAGAATCGGATGATCGCATCCATTGGATCGTGCCTTTTCCGCTTTTTCAGCCGAACCGACCGTGCCGATTACGGTGGCGCCAATGTCATGGGCCCATTGAGAGACAATGGATCCGACCCCCCCGGAAGCTGCATGAATGAGGATGGTGTCCCCTGATGAAACAGGGTAACAACCCCGTATGAGGTAGCGTGCGGTCATGCCCTTGAGCATCATGGCGGCGGCTGTTTCAAATGATATGTCGTCGGGCATTTTTACCAGCCGGTGAGCAGGGATGCAGCGAACCTGGGCGTAAGCACCAGGGGGTACGCCGGCATACGCCACGCGGTCACCTTCAACAACGTTTTCCACATGTTCTCCGACAGCCTCCACAACACCGGCTCCTTCCATACCGGGGATGGCAGGTAACGCCGGGAGAGGATACAGCCCGGTTCGGTGATAGACATCGATAAAATTGAGTCCGATGGCCTTGTGCCGAATGCGTACCTCTCCGTCTCCAGGTTTTCCAGGATCGTGGTCTTCCCATTTGAGGACTTCAGGCCCTCCATTTTTGTAGAATTTGATCGCTTTTGGCATGATGTTCTCCTTGCTTCATATTTCGATATTCGGATTTAGAATTTATTACACGCTGAATATGCGTAATATTAATCCCTTATAGGGTTGAATCAGTG
>JASJGV010000420.1:0-7331 GCA_033791325.1 Desulfobacterales bacterium
GTGTGTGGTTTTTTGTGGGGTGATTTTCTTATGTGGCTCCGGGTATATGGGGGGCGGGGGTTTTTGCAAAAGGGCCCCCCGGCCAGACCCTTTACATTCTCGATGAGCCCACCACGGGGCTCCATTTTCAGGATATCAAGATGCTGCTATCCGTGTTGCAGCGCCGTCGGGATGCCGGTAATACCATTGTGATTATCGAGCACAACCTGGATGTAATAAAGACCTGTGACTGGATCATCGATCTTGGACCCGACGGGGGATATGATGGTGGAACGATCGTTGCCCAGGGATCGCCGGAAAAAGTTACCACGGTAGCCAAGAGCTATACCGGGCAGTTTTTGAAAGAGATACTGGAGGAGAATAACAAGGCTGAAGACTGTTAGACTATCAGGCTGTTAGCGACTAAAAGCCTAACAGCCTTAATTTATGGCCGAAAGCTATAAGATTAATTCCCTTATAAATTCAATGAGCTGATTTAAGTTTCCACAAGGTTTGACCTCATGGCAGATTTCCTGGTAGGTTTTCATTTCGCTGTCGCCTGAATACCAGAACATCTCTGTTTCGGGGTTAAGCCAGAGCACACGCCGACATTTTTCCCGCATCTCGTTCAAGATACCTGCCTCGGGGTTGGTGTAGTTTGATCGGCCGTCACCGATGATAATGAGTGTTGTCTTCTTATTCAGGATATCCAGGTAGTCGGCCTTGAATTCCCGAAATGTCTGACCGTAATCGGTGGAAGCGTCATAGGCAATGTCTGCGTCGCTCATGACCCGGTCAATGGCCTGGTCCACGTCATGGTCTTCAAAAAATTGGCTGGCTTCATCGAGACCGGAAACAAAAACAAATGAGCGCACTTTGGTAAAGCATTCCTGAAGAGAATAGAGCATGTTAAGCATAAACTTTGCCGAGGACCAGACCGAACCCGACACATCACATAGAATCACTATTTTGCCCCGCCGGGGTGGTTTCTTCCGGTAAACGATCTCCATGGGCAGTCCCTGGTACGGGGCTGCTTTTCTAAGGGTTTTTTTTACATCCAAAACACCTCTTGCGTGGACAGCATATCGGAGTGTAATAGTGTCTTTCAGCTTTCGTACCAGGGCCCGTATGGCATCCCGCATTTCTTGGACTTCTTTTTTCGTCAATGATGTGAATGCAGTTTCTCCAAGCTTACCCAGGTGCCGGTCATACGATTTTCGTATTCTGCGCCGGCTGTTTCCGGTGGTGCGGTTTCCGGTCAGGAGCCGAAGGGCGCTGCTCAACCGTTGTTGATAGTGCGCCTCTATGTCCTGTCGGGTTTCCCAATGGACCCTGGAGCGGTTTTTAGCAAGAAACTGAGAGATGGATACGCTTGTCCGGTTTATGGCAAGCATGATGTCAAGCCGTCTGACCATGCCACCAAAGCCGGAGCCGACGCCCCTGGTGGTACCGGTGCCTTCTGATTCGATTTGCCGAAGCCGCTGGAGATAGCTTGACGGATTGCCATCTAAAAAATCGATGATGGGTGCCATGGGGCCGTCAGCATTCATATCGGCCTTAAGCCGCATTTTAATCTCTTTTTTTATGTGGGAAATCTTTTCGGAACCGCTGAGGTTTTCATTGTCCCGCAGTTCATGAAAGAAGAGGTCGTACAGGCGGTTGAAAAGGTGCTGATCCCGGTGGCTTTTGGCAAAATTGGCTCGCAGGGTGCGTGAAAATTGTGCTTCCTCTAATGGATCGATATGTTGAAGCTGATTGAGACAGTCGAGCGTTTCAGATGTCGATATCCGCAGGCCCGCCGCTCTTGCAGAATCAACAAATTTCAGGATGAGGTTTTGCATTTTAACCAATTTTACGAGATGTCAGCGCAAGGTGCTCTTTCACCATGTCGGCATCCGAGCGATGTTTGACAATAACGCTCAATGTTTTCAGAATCGTATCGCTGGACAGGTCTTCCACCTGAAGCGCCATGAGCGCATTGGCCCAGTCGAGTGTTTCGGAGATGGCAGGTTTCTTTTTAAGGTCTATGGTCCGGATGGCCTGGATCGATTCAACAATCTGCTTGCTCAGCTTCTGCTGGATACCGGGGAATTTCAAATGCACGATCCTGGATTCGAGATCCTTGTCCGGATAATCAATGTACAGGTGAAGGCATCGTCTTTTGAGGGCGTCACTCATATCCCTGTAGTTGTTGGACGTCAAGATGACAAACGGGATGTGGACTGCCTTGCGTGTGCCGATCTCGGGTATGGAGATCTGGTAATAACTCAAAATTTCCAACAGAAACGCTTCGAATTCAGGGTCGGATTTATCCACTTCGTCAACTAACAGCACCACGGGCGTTTCCGAAGAAATGGCTTTTAACAATGGGCGCGGTTGAATAAATCTTTCTGAAAAGAAAGCATCTTCCTGGGCTGCGATTCTATCGGCTGCTTCCGTCAGTGTTGCGGCGCCACCGATGACCTCATTGATTTTTTCTTTCATCATTTGTGTATAGAGAAGCTGCTTGGCATATTCCCATTCATAAAGCGCCTTGGCCTCATCCAACCCCTCGTAGCACTGCAGTCGTATAAGATCCCATCCAAGGCATCTGGAGACGGCTTTAGCCAGCTCGGTCTTCCCGACACCGGCGGGTCCTTCCACGAGGATCGGTTTGTTTGTTGCCGCCGACAGAAAGACCACCGTCGCAATTTCGCTGGAGCAGATATAGGCTGCGTCCTTTAAGTGGGTTTTTGTTTCCTCGATGGATGTGAACATGGTAGCGTCCTTTGCCTATACTTCTTTAATAAACATTGCCACTCCAGGGGATTGTTCTTGACGGGTCTGATACTGCGTTGTCTTTCGTTTTTCAAATCCAAGACCGCGATAGAGCTTCTGGAGCAGGGGATTGTTTGTGAAAGAGATAAATCGTTTATAACCTTTACGGGTCATCTGGTCAACGAACGCATTGATGGTAAAATTGCCCACGCGCTGATTTCGAAATCGGGCGGATATGGCAAGCGCTCCGAGTTCAACCGTTTCAGTGTCGATATCGAGTTGTTCCACACAGCCCACGATAATACCATCGATCTTCGATACATAAAACCGGGACATGCTGTTAAGAATATACTGCAGGTTACGTGGTTTGAGAAACCGTTCACGCTTGTACATACTGAGAATGCCGGCGACTATTTGGGCTTCGTGCTCACCGGATACCTTTAGCAATGCTTCCTGATAGTTATTTGCTATCAGCGTACCAGACCCTTCGATGGAAAAAAGTTCATGTTTGATGGTGTGCCGACCAGCGGGAAGAATATGCACCCTGTCTATGCTTCCATGATCGATTCTCTCACAGATCATTTCCAGGATAGATTTGAAATTGACATTTCCGATAAGGTCCCCATATCCGCCAATGGACTGCCGGACTCTTTGGGGTGTGATGGCATTTATTTTCAAACCCTCCCGGTCGACGAGGTATTTTCTTTCCAGAAATATAATTTTGAAAACAGGGTCCTGATATTCAAGAACATGATTATAAAAATCGATTTCAGGAAGCACCTTGACCACACGTGTTTCAGGTAGCCGGTCGGCAATTTCGCGAAAAAGTTTCTGATTGGAGAATCGGTTCGAAATGTTGTGGAACAATGTTGTAATAACACCCTGGCGGTTCAGGAATTTTATGTCTGTAATGATAACTGAGAAATGGTCCCTCAGAATGCCCTCCCTGCAGGCGATGAAGACATGTTTCCCTGATAATGATTTGGTGTATTCTTCTACATAGAGTTTTGGCATTGGTTATGTGGCGGGCAAAAAAATGCCGACACGGACATGAATGGCTCATCTGCCAGTACCGGCACTGGGTGATTCAATCAGGACTTATTCTCTTCCTCGATCTTTTCTTTTTCTTCCTTGTCGGCTTTGGAAGTGGCATTTCTAAAATTTCGAATAGCTTTTCCCATTCCACCGCCGATTTCAGGCAGTTTTCCAGCCCCAAAGATGATGAGAATAATAACGAGTATGATGATGAGTTCAGGCATTCCTATTCCAAACATGTACGCCTCCTGTTACGTTAAATCGACCCGTCTTGTTTCAATTCCTGCAAAAGCCGAGTAAATTCCTTTGATTTTAAAAAGGTATCGATTGTGTGCTGATAATGGATCCATTTTTGCCAGATGTCAAGCCAGGCATCGTTGTGCCAGTAATACGCAGGATTGCCATTGCCCTGCAACCGCGCAATATAGTCTATGTATTCTTCCGAGCAGCTTTCACAGAAATTATATGGGATATGCCGGTTCTGTTTTGCCGCCTGTCCTTTGATCGGGTCAGGACCCAATTGTGAGCCACATTTTTCACACTTGGAAGCGCAGTGTGTACAGTGAAAGATCTTCCTGACCGCCATAATTTTGTGCATCCGAATCAGATCGGATCGCTCGTTGTCTTTTATTTTCCTTTTTTTGTCAATGGCTATGACATCGGCCATGGGACCCCCTTGTCATGCATCACGGAAAATCAAAAAAAGACTATAGCATCGCGGTCTGGCCGTGTCAATCTTTTAGCAGCGGTGTTTTCGGTGGAAACCGCTGTATATAAGACGTTTGCCGACTTGTCAGGATAATCGGGAATCCGGTTGCAATTGCCTGTTGCGCTTTGTTTCAACTTTTACTATGAACCGCAACAGTGAGCGCTAATCCTGCAGCAAGCTACGGGGAATGCGCTCGCTATTTCGGTTCAAATTTAAAAGGCAAAAAAGGATTGGGACACACATTGAGGGAATTACCATTTAAAGCAGACTGTCTGCCATTATTCCTGGGGAGTCTTCCGGAAATGGATAATAACAGGGCTTTCGACCTTGTTCGGGCATATTCGCCGGCCATCCCGAATTGGTCGCAGATGCCCGGTGGGGATAAAAGAGAGGGAATGGTAGCACAGTTCGCACCTGGATTACCCGGTTTAAGAAAACACAAGGGGGCCCTGTGTGTCGACAGCAAAGATCCGGCATTTCAGGATGAGATGCTGCGGTTTTATGAAATTTATCTTAAAACGACATCGCACTCTGCAGATCTGGACAATGCGTTGGTTGCCTTGTCACCGGAAACCGCCCGGGGTTTTTTTGCCTTCATGGAACGACTAGGTCGCCTGGCTGAAGCGCCCAGAGCTGTCAAGGGGCAGATAACAGGACCCTTTACCCTCGGAACGGCGATTAAAGATCCGTCAGGCATGGCGATTTTTCATGACGATGTCCTCCGGGACATGATCGTAAAGTTGTTATCCATGAAAGCCAGATGGCAGGTGGAGCAGCTGGCGGCAAAAGGTTTCCCGGTGATTTTTTTCATAGACGAACCTGCGCTGGCAGGTTTCGGGACTTCCGAGTTCATCAGCATTTCACGGGAAGTCATCGTTGAAGGCCTATCGGAGCTTATTGATGCGATTCACCATGCAGGTGGCCTGGCAGGAATTCATGTTTGCGCCAATACAGACTGGTCCATGTTGATGGAGACAGGTGCCGAGCTGATCAGCTTTGACGCATACACCTATTTTGACCGCTTGGTTCTTTATCAAGAAGCCATCGTCAATTTCATGAACGCGGGAAAAACGCTGGCCTGGGGAATCGTTCCCACGGTTCATGCGGACCATATTGAAAAGGAGACAGTTAACTCTCTGACGGATCAGTTCAGACACAAAATAGAGAGTTTGGTCGTCTTGGGGATTGACCCAGCGGTTGTTTTAAGGCAATCTCTGATCACACCCAGCTGTGGGACCGGCGCCCTCACGCTTGGTCATGCTGAAAAGGTCTATAGATTGACCAAGGGTGTGTCAGATAAAATCAGAAGAGAGGAACATTATGCTTGATACGAAAAATAACAAGGAATTTACCGGGGCAACACAGTACGTGTTGGATGAGGAGCTGGCGAGTATCGTGAATGTGTCCATGGCACTCGAGATGCCGCTGTTGTTAAAGGGTGAGCCCGGCACCGGGAAAACCATGCTGGCATATGCGATTGCAGATAGTCTCCATATGCCGCTGATTGTTCTGAATGTGAAATCGAGTATGAAGCTTGTGGAGGCACTGTATCAGTACGACACACTCACACGGCTCAATGATAGCCGATTCAGTGATTCAACCAGGGATGTCAGCAATATCGAGGACTATATCAAGATGGGCAAGATCGGTCAGGCCTTTACATCGGACGTCAGGACCGTTCTGCTCATCGACGAAATCGACAAGGCAGACACCGATTTTCAGGATGATATGCTCGATGTCCTGGATCAAATGGAATTTGATATCATCGAGATCGATAAGGTTATAAAGACCAGACACCGGCCGGTGATTATTATTACATCAAACGCAAAAAAAGATCTGTCAGATCCATTCCTGGGCAGATGCAATTTTCATCACATCGCTTTTCCGGATCCCAAGATGATGCGCAGGATCCTGCATGTCCATTTTCCGAATCTTGATACCGATATGATCGAAACCGCCATTGATACATTCTATCGCCTCCGGGAGTTGGATGGGGTGGAAAAACGTCCGGCCACGCGGGAGTTGATCAACTGGATCAGGGCTCTGGATGCGGATCCGGATTTTAAACCGAAGAAGCTCCTGAAAGGGGATGTGCCGTTTTTAGGTGTATTGTTCAAGAAAAGTCAGGATTACGGCAGGGCAGTACAGCAGACAGAGCGTCGGCGTTTATTCTAGAAGTCACTTAAAAAATGTCTTTTGGCCCAATCTCTGTGTTGGCCGTGCTTTTCAACTCCTCAAAATACTTTAGTATTTCTGCGGATTGGAACGCTTGTCCGCCTTGATTTGACGAAGATCCCGCGCTTTTTTCGGGGAACCAAAATCTTATTTTTTAGGCAACTTCTAATATAATTTCAGAGAAGTTTTATATGTTTATCGACTTTTTCTACAAGCTCAAAGAAACCGGCGTACCGGTGAGCCCGACAGCCTTTTTGACACTTCATAAAGCGTTGGACAAGGGGCTTGTCCGGTCACTCGATGAATTCTATACATCCGCCCGGACGATTCTGGTGAAGAGTGAGCGGTACTTCGATTTATTTGATCAGGTGTTTGCCCATCATTTTAAAGGGGCTGAAATGCCTGAAAATGAAGGCTTCGAGCTGGATGAGATGGCCAGGGCACTTCTGGACTCCTGGCTGAAGAACCCAAAAGAGATTGCCGATGCGTTAGGTATCGATGAAAAAGATCTGAAGAACCTTTCTCCGGAAGAATTGATCGAATATTTCAAGGACCGGCTCAAGGAGCAGACCGAGGAACACCACGGGGGCAGCAAGTGGATCGGAACCGGCGGCACGTCGCCGGTGGGGCACTCCGGGCATCATCCGGGGGGTATGCGTGTGGGCGGTGTGTCACG
>JASJGV010000421.1:0-2910 GCA_033791325.1 Desulfobacterales bacterium
TCGCCGGATATGATCCGGTCATCCCCCTGGATGAAGTTATTCACACAATGGATGCCGTGGGAAAAAGTATTCCATGCGAACTTCGGTGTACCGCCCTGGGCGGGCTTTCAATGACAGAGACATCCAAACAAATTGATAAAAACCTGTCCTGAGATCCTGCCCCGAACCCCTCGTCAAGTTTCATGAACCGCAACAGCGAGCGCATTCCCCGTAGCTTGCTGCGAGATTCTTCAAATAATCGCGCTAATGACTTCCTCGTGTTAGAAGCGAAAGACCAAGACGCTGGTGAAAACCCCACCACTGGGTGTCGGAAAATACAGCAACTCCAGGGTAGTATTTCTGTACCCGAATCCGACCGTGGGCATCACTGCCGGGATGAACCCAGCAATGCTGGGAAAACGATCACCGTAACCATGTATAATACCAGCATACAGATTGCCCTGAATAAAAAAAAATTTGTTGCGAGGATGGCCTATTTTTTTTGTATGAAACCGTTTCCCGCCGAAGATAGAACTCTTGCCATAGCTGTTGCTGAAACTTAGTACACCCCAGTCGGAATACGCTAAACCCAGCATTTTTGTTGATTCATTGGTGTCGCTGGACGGGTTGACGTGACGGGTGAACAGTCCCACGGATATGGCCCACTGTTGCGTCTGGTTCTCTTTTCCCTCTGTTTCCTCCGCCATCCCTGTTAACGGTAACAGGAGAACAAAAACAGACAGTACCAAACCACAAAATATATTCACAAACATTCTAATTCCCAGAGTATGGTGCTATAGGGGTTGTCAGAAAAACGTTCCGATTGAGGACCGTTTTTCTGCTACAAACCCTTATGCCGCCATCCTGTTTTCGGAACATTATTATGACAAGCGGTATAAACGATAATGGCTTTTTTCCATCAAGGTGCAAACCGAAAATTGAGGGCTTACCCCATGGACCCGATTTGAGCAAGTCAAAAAACAAAACAAACTGTTGCGAGATGTTGTTAGATGCTTATTCAGACAAACCGACCAACTTGGTCTCCAGGTACTCGTCGATACCTTCTGAAGAACCTTCCCGCCCTATACCACTTTCCTTGAAGAACCCTGCAGCCCCTCGATAAACCAGGATCTTCGACAAGCCATGGAGAATGCGCCAGCTGTTGTGGTTCAGGAAGCATAATCCGCTCTGTTGACTTTACCTTTTATCGCTTTACCCTCAAGAAAATGACGAACATTTCGCACAGCAATTTTCGTGGCTGCTGTCATTACACCAGGCACGTCATCGGCGTTGTGGGGTGACCCAACCAGGTTGGGCAGGTCAAAAAACGGATAGTCCAGTTTGAACCCCCCGGGATCACCCGGTTCGGACCACCACGTGTCGATACCTGCTCCGAATGATGGGGTGGTCTTTAAATGGGTGTACAGCGCCTGTTGATCTACCACATTCCCACGGGCCACATTGATAAGGATGCCATCCGGTTTCATGGTTTGAAGCTCGTGATTTCCTATAAGATTAAGCGTTTGTCTGGTCAGGGGGACCGTCAACACGACCACATCAGACCGTTTCAGTACCTCATCCATATCGGCAAGCGTTCCGATGAAATCGAGAGGGAAAGATGATGTGGCAGATCGATTGATCCCATGGACTTCCATACCAACACCCCTCATCAAGTGTGCAATGGCAGCACCGTTGCCTCCCATGCCGATAATCCCGCAGATCCCGCCTCTCAGCTCCTTGTTAAGGACTGTCTGGTTGAAGTTTCCATTCACAAGCTGGAGATGTCTCGACATTATCAACTTTGCCAGGCACAGGGTCATGGCCAGTACGTGTTCAGCGAGGGGGCTTGCATACGCCCCGATATTGCTCGCCACTGTTATGTTTTCAGGAATGGCTGCAAATGGTATGTTGTCTGCCCCGGCAGAGATCAAATGAATTAGTCGGGTACTTTTCAACAGAGCAACTTCCTGCAAGGCAATCTCGTCTTCGGCAAAACTTTTTGACAGGATTACATCCGCCTTCTTCAGCGCCGATACCCGCTCGTGTGCATTTAGATCAGGGAGGTACGCAATCTCCGAAATATCATCGAGCACGGAATGGATTACCCGCCTCTGACGTTCATTGGCGAGGTATGTTATGGCGGTTTTAAATATCATAGTCCTGCTCCCATCAATCCTGTTTCATGGTAGCGTCCGCTTCTTGATCGGACCGGTTTTAGCCTTTTCAGACAAATAGTGATGCCACAGCATTCTCGCCGCAACCGACCGATAGGGACGCCAGACTTCGGTAATGGCAGACAGCTTTGATGGTGCTGGATACGCCTGAAGTGACTTCACCTTTCGCAGGGTATTCATCAGCGCAATGTCCCCGGGAGGCCAAACATCCGGTCTTCGCAACGCCATCAAAAGATAGATATTGGCAGTCCAGGGACCGATTCCTTTGATCTTCGTTAGTATGCTGACCACAGAATGGTCATCCAGCCTTGAAAGGGCTTTTAGATCGAGTTGGTTCTCAAGAATAGCGTTGGCAACATGAATACAGTAGGCTGCTTTCTGTCGCGTGACACCCAACGACCTCAGGTAGGATGAACCAGCTTTAATAAAATGATCGGGTGTAAATGGTACCAGGTTATCGAGGAGGCGATGGTACATAGCCATTGCAGAGGCAAGCGATACCTGCTGCTCCAGAATAATATGGATCAATGTCGAAAAACAGGGCTTTCTTGCCCACAGGGGCGGTACGCCATCCGCCTCGAAAAGACGGGCAAGATCGTTGTCACGGGCGGCTAAATAAGCTGTGCCTTCCTTTAGACGTTTTTTCGTCAATATGGGTGTCATAACGGTTGACGTGTGGGATCAGAACTAACTGCTGGTGATTTCTGCGTAGGCGCTATGATTGTGAATGGATTCAAAATTCTCGGCGCTCACGGAA
>JASJGV010000422.1:0-19784 GCA_033791325.1 Desulfobacterales bacterium
GTTTATAGGGGTTGTCAGAAAAATGTTCCAATTAAGGACCGTTTTTCTGCTACAAACCCTTATGCCGCGATCCTATTTTCGGAACATTATTATGACAAGCGGTATAAAAGCAGCGCAGCTGCGTCATATCAATTCGTACCAGCGAATTTATTCTTGACATAGCACGCAATTAATACTATTTTCAACCGTTTAATAGGTAGGGTTACTAATATAGCTTGAACTGGGGACCACACGGCACATGTTTGACAACTTAAGCGACAAGCTTGGCACGGCCTTTAAAAAACTGAAAGGTCACGGAAAACTGTCCGAAAAAAATATCACGGATGGTTTACGCGATGTCAGAATGGCGCTTCTGGAGGCTGACGTACATTACAAGGTCGTCAAGCGGTTTATTGCAGATATCAAGGAGCGGGCGTTAGGTCAAGAGGTCATGGCCAGCCTCACGCCTGGTCAGCAAGTTGTCAAAATTGTAAACGAAGAGCTGACAACGCTCATGGGAGATCAGCACCAGGAGCTGACTCTTTCGGGTACGAGACCCATGTCGATCATGCTGGTGGGTCTGCAGGGGTCGGGAAAGACCACCACCGCTGGAAAACTTGCCGTATATATCAGGGAAAAGGGCTATCACCCCTACCTGGTGCCGGCGGATATTTACAGACCAGCTGCTATCGATCAGCTAACAAAGCTGGGTGCACAGATAGATGTGCCGGTATATCCCTCCATTGCCGATATGGACCCGGTGGATATTTGCCGGGAGGCAAGAAGTGCGGCGATAAAGGCCGGGTGCGATACACTGATTCTTGACACAGCGGGCCGGCTTCATATTGACGAAGCACTGATGGCGGAATTGCGCCGGATCAAGACGGCGGTAAGTCCGTCCGAAACACTCCTGGTAGCGGATGCCATGACCGGCCAGGATGCGGTGAATATTGCCGAATCCTTTGATAAGATATTGGACCTCGGTGGTGTTGTTCTGACCAAGATGGATGGCGATGCGCGAGGTGGCGCAGCTATCTCCATCAAATCCGTCACCAACAAGCCGATTAAATTTGTGGGGGTCGGTGAAAAGCTGAGCGAACTGGAGCCTTTTCATCCAGAACGGATGTCTTCCAGAATACTGGGTATGGGAGATGTCCTGACGATGATCGAAAAAGCCCAGGCCGTTATGGACGAAAAACAAGCGGCTGAACTCGAGAAGAAGCTCCGTAAAAGCCAGTTCACGCTTGAGGATTTTCGAGATCAGATGGTCCAGATTCGAAAGATGGGGTCTTTTTCAGATCTGATCGGTATGATCCCGGGGATGAACAAGGTCAAACAGCTGAAAAACCTTGAGGTTGACGACAGTGAATTTGTCAGGATTGAAGCGATTATCAATTCCATGACACCCCAGGAGCGACGGATCCATACCATTATCAACGGAAGTCGACGGAAAAGGATTGCAAAAGGAAGTGGAACTCGTGTACAAGATGTTAATAAGTTGATAAAAAATTATTCACAAATACTCAAAATGATGAAGAAAATCAACAAAGGTGGCATGCGCGGCTTGGGGCGCGGAATGCTTCCTTTCTAAAGGAGAGGTTGTATGTCAGTTAAAATCAGGTTGGCCAGACATGGTGCAAAAAAACGGCCATTTTATCGCATCGTTATCGCAGACAACGAGAGTCCGAGGGACGGACGGTTCTTGGAGGCCATCGGAACGTATAACCCGTTAAAGGATCCGGCGGAGGTCACACTCAAGACCGAGCGGGTTAAATACTGGATCGACAAGGGAGCGCTTCCAACAACCACGGTTAAAAATCTTTTGAAAAAGGAAGGTTTATTCGCGAGTCCGGCATAATATCGATACGCTAATTCTCAACTGCAAAGGAGATAGAGCGATGAGAGAGCTGGTTTTTTACATTGCCAAGGCACTTGTGGACAATCCAGAACAAGTCTCCGTTGAGGAGGTTGAAGGTAATCAGACATCCGTATTGGAACTGAAGGTGGCCAAAGAGGATTTAGGGAAAGTTATCGGGAAGCAGGGGCGAACCGCAAGGGCAATGCGGACGATTTTGAGTGCAGCGTCCGCAAAAATCAAAAAACGAACCGTCCTGGAAATTATCGAATAGTTTGGTGGATAATACACATCTCCTTTCCATAGGAAAGATCGTTGGTGTACATGGCCTCAAGGGTGTGGTCAAGATCTTTTCCTACGCTGAATCTGCCGACAGATTTACATCCGGCATGCTCTTACATCTGAAGGATTCTCACGGAAATGGATTCGCACTGAAGGTTGTCTGGGCGAAACCGCATTCCAAAACCATTCTCTTATCTCTGGAAGGCATAAGAAATTGCGGCCAGGCCGAAGAACTTATCGGATCGGAACTCTTTATCGAGAAAGCCGCACTCGAAGCACTGGAAGAGGGGACCTATTATTGGGTCGACCTCATGGGCCTGTCCGTGTACAGTTTGACCGGTGACTATATCGGCAAGGTAAGCTCCATCGTCCAGACCGGTAGCAACGATGTTTATGTTGTTAAAAGAATAGACGGGACAACAGAGATAGAAGTGTTGATTCCGGCACTCGCGTCGGTTGTCAAAGAGATCGACCTGAATGAAAGAGTGATGCGGGTGGTGTTGCCGGAAGGATTATAGGCAAAGGGTCAGAGGTAAGCCATAAGCTTTAAGCCGCTTAGTGCTTACAGCTTATGGCTTAAAGCTATATGAAATATTCCATCTTAACGATATTTCCGGAGATGTTTCAACTGTTTTTACAACATGGCATCATCGGAAGAGCCGTGGCAAAGCAACAAATCGATGTAACTGTTTTCAATATCAGGGATTTTGCAACTGGTAAACACCAAGTTACCGATGATCGGCCATATGGTGGTGGTTGCGGAATGGTTATGAAGCCGGAACCTCTGGCAGGAGCCATTCGGGCTGCAAAAAAGGCCTCCCCGACATCGAAGACGGTCCTGTTGACACCCCAGGGAAGAACCTTTGATCAAGCCGCTGCACGGTCTTATACCGCCTGCGACGGATTGATATTGATTTGTGGAAGGTATGAGGGTATTGACGAACGGATTGAACATCAGTTCGTTGATGATGAGATTTCAATCGGTGATTATGTGCTGATGGGGGGTGAACTGGCGGCCATGGTCATGATAGAGTCGGTGGCACGGTTGATACCCGGTGTCCTGGGCGGTGAAGATTCCGCTGAAAAAGATACATTCTCAGCGGATCTTGTGGAGCATGCCCATTACACACGACCCTATCTTTTTGAGGGTGAATCAGTTCCGGATGTTCTCCTGTCGGGCAACCACAAGGCGATCGATAAATGGCGGCTTGAAATGTCCCTGATACGCACATTCTTGAAACGACCGGACCTGTTGAAGAGCAAACAGTTGAGCATGCGGGAGATTGACATCCTGAAAAAATGGTGCACCGACATTGAAAACATCATCAAGGCCCAATCTTCACGTAATACTGATCCATTATCCGGTGGTCAGTAAGAATGGTGACATCATTGCATCGGCAGTTACGAACCTCGATCTGCATGATATAGCCAGAGCCGGCAGAACGTATGGGGTTCGTTCCTTCTATGTTGTGACGCCTGTTCGTGACCAGTTGGAACTTGTTGACAAAATCGTGTCACATTGGGTATCAGGTGCTGGGGCTGTGTACAATCCCAAAAGGAAGGAGGCCTTGTCCATCATTCGTGTCAGCGAATCATTTGAGGCGGCTCTGGCGGACATTGCAGCAGGAGATAAGGTGTATCCTAAAACCATTGTTACCAGCGCTCGAAAACGGCCCGACAGCCTGCAGGTGAACGCGGTACGGGATATGATCGGAGATGGCGACCCTTATGCTCTTGTGCTGGGCACGGCATGGGGTTTGTCGGAGGATTTCCTGAACCAGGCGGACTATCTCCTGGAACCCATTTGCGGCCAAACGGATTACAACCATCTGTCAGTGAGATCGGCCGCGGCGATTATGTTGGACAGGTTGTTAGGGAATTAGCGTGTTAAGTTTTAGGTTTTAAGTGTGAAACAAGTATCTTAAATAACGACATAGTGGAGTGAATCATGGAAAAAATGAAACAACTGGAAAATGAACTGTTGCGTTTGGATCTTCCGCACTTTGATCCCGGCGATACCGTAAAGGTGAACGTTAAAATCAGGGAAGGTGAAAAAGAGCGAATTCAGGCCTTTCAGGGCGTTGTCATTAGCAAGCGAAATGGCAGTGTCAACGCATCCTTTACCGTCAGAAAAGTTTCTTACGGTATCGGAGTTGAACGTATTTTCCCACTGCATTCACCGATTATCAGCAGCATAGAGGTGATTTCAAAGGGCAGGGTCCGCCGTGCAAAGATTTACTACCTTCGCAAATTGAGGGGCAAGGCGGCCAGGATCAAGGAAAGACGGTTCAGATAGTAGCATCGTTACACTGTCTTGCTGCGGAGTTCTTTCCGGTACAGTCTTTTCATTTCGGTATTCGTATTTAGAATTTTTCACATGGGATGCAAAAACCGCAAGCTCTTATAGAGCATAAGCAGTGCCGGGTCCTCTGAACCCGGGTATCTACGAGAAATGCGGATGGTAATGCAACGAGACCTGTGGGCGTTTGAAAATGAAGCTCGAAAAAGCGGATATTCACTGATAGCTGGAATTGATGAGGCCGGTCGGGGTCCCCTGGCTGGTCCTGTTGTTTCTGCGGCCGTTGTTCTGCCCGAGACTTTTTGTGTTGATGATGTCGATGATTCCAAGAAACTGACACCGAAAAAACGGGCGGACCTGTTTCCCAAAATTCAGGAAGCCGCATTGGCCGTTGGGGTCGGTATTGTCGAGGCTGAAACCATCGATTGCATTAACGTTCTTCAGGCAGCCCTTCTCTCCATGGCCAAAGCTGTGGAAAATCTTACCATACAACCTGACTACCTTCTAATCGACGGGCCCTTTCAGATTCCACTGGATTTACCTCAAAACGCCCTCCCCAAAGGTGATTCCCTGAGTATCTCCATCGCTGCTGCTTCAATTATCGCCAAGGTCACACGGGATCGGATGATGGTTGATTTTGACAGAATCTATCCGGAATATGGTTTTTCAAAGCACAAAGGATACCCTACCAAAGTGCACAGGGCGGCGATTCAAAAATTTGGTTGTTCGCCCATTCACCGCAAGACCTTTAAAGGGGTCAAGGAATATCTTACGGGATGAATCAGCGCCAGGCATTCGGGAAAGCGGGTGAGGAACTGGCGGTTCGTCACCTCAAAAAGAAGGGCTATAAAATCCTTGAGCAGAACTACACGTGTCCGGTGGGCGAGATCGACATCATAGCCAGGGATAAAAAAACGATTGTCTTTGTCGAGGTGAAGACACGGCGATCCATGTCCTATGGCAGTGCCAGGCTTGCGATAACACCCCATAAACAGAGAAAAGTATCAATGACGGCTCTTTACTACCTCAAATCAAATCGTCAGATGGACCGGGATGCCAGATTTGATGTGGTGACGGTTCAATCCACCAGGGGTACGCAGGAAATCGATCTCATTCAAAATGCCTTTGATCTGGCTTATCCGTAAAAAAGAACAGCGCCATAACCGGGCGCTGTCTTTTTATAGGTTGTAACACGATTTTTATTTGTGAAGCGAATTTCTAATTATTTTCCATTTCTTCGAGCTGGTCGTGCATTTTATCCGCATTCTTCCTGACGTAATCTCTAACTTTGGCATCCAATTCCTTGTGAGTTTCCAGGGCATCCTTGAAGGCAAACATGTCAAGTTCACACAAGGCGTACATGGTCATGTCCGCTGGATCCTGCCAGTGATCAACAATGGTGGCACCATGAATCGTCGTCTTGGAAAAAGTTTTAAGAGCCTGCTCTACATGTTGTTCTTCCGATGATTCGGACATGTCCCCGGCTGTTGTGGAGGCCATGTAATCTTTCGCCAGAACGGCAACATAGGTTTCGAGGGTCTTGGCGATTTCGGCCCTGGCACGGTTATCCGCAGTCGTTACGAGCAGTGCTTTATTTTTAATACCCGAGGCAATTCCGACGCCATAAAAAACCTTTCCTTTTTCAGCGTCAAATGCACCGCTTCCTTTGTAGACCCACTCAGGCCCTTTGGAAAAGGCGCTTTCAGGGGTTGAAGAGCAACCCGTCAAAAAGAACATGCCCGTGATTATTAATGCACAGATGACAACGAGGTGTTTTGTTTTCATTGTTTTCTCCTTTCTTTAAAATCATCCATCATATCTTGCATTTCTTCCATTAAATCTTCCATTTCGCGCATTCCCTCCAGCAGAGAATCCATGTGATATGGCTTTTTCTCTGTTAAAATCTTACCTTGCTTGGGTTTTTGAGACATGAGGTTCTCAGCGGGTGGCGTTTCTTTGGGTGTTATCGGCTTTTCTGTCTTGGGTGTCGCGGGGGCGGGAACGGTTTCTTTCTTGGGCTCTTCCTGGGTGATGACCGGTTGCTTTTGCGAGGGTTTTTCCACCACCGGTGAGATGTTTTCTTCTTTTTTTACAGGCGGTTTTGGTTTCACGACCGTTTCTTTCGGTACGACTTCAGGTGCTTTCGGTTTTTCAGTCTGCGGTGCAGGAATCTGTGACTTAGGAGCAGTTTGCTGTACGGCCGATATTGCGTAACCGTTTTGATTGAGCCAGTCGATGGCAACTTTGGTCCGAATGGAAAAATTGACATCCGTAATGGTAAGCCCATCGGCAGCCTTGCGGGCGATCATGGAATTGATTCCGATCATGGATGCCTGGTTATCTAACAGTGGACCGCCTGAGTTGCCCCTGTTGATGCTTGCATCCGTCTGGAACAGGTTTTTCCCCTGCACGCCGCCATAATTTTTCCAACGAGCGCTGATAACGCCCGTGGTCAAGCTCCAGAGGCCGCCCTGTTCTGGATGGCCGATGGCATAAACCTGCTCACCAATGTCGATGATTTCGGAATTTGCAAGGGCTACGGTCGTAAATTTTCTGTCTGGATTGACGATTTTGATAAGGGCCAAATCTAAAGGCAGATCATATGCCAGTATCTCACCGCGATAGCCTTTTGCCAGGTCAGCTTTGTGATCGCCGGTTACTCTCTCCGGCTTTAGAAAAACAGAGATATTGGAGAGTAGTTTTGATGAGTCTTTCTGGGTAAAGAGGTGCGCGTTTGTTATGATAAGGCCTTCCGGAGTGATAATCGAACCCGTCCCGCCGCTTCCCTTGTTGGCCCCTTTGGAGGCAAAGATGAAAACCACGCCGGGTCCTGCTTTCTGATAGATTTCTTTGGGTGTGTACGCCTGAGCAGGCTGGCTGAACACCCAACAAGTGATAAGAAAAGCAATCAATAAAATGGGAAAAACTTTAAAAGATTTCACCAATTTCCACCTCCTCTCTGTGAGGCAAGAATCAAACTTCAATATAAATGCAACTGAACCGCAAGAGCGAGCGCATTTCCCGTAGGTTCTGCCGTTCGGCAGTGCTTCGCATGCTGCGGGCTTCTTCCATTAGAAGCAACAAAAACGATAGCATAGATGATTATATTTTATTTGTAAAAATAAAATATAATCAGATTGAAGTCAATTGTTTATTCTCAATATAAAAAGATTGACGGGTATATTCGACCTTTGATATCTATCTAACAATCGGTTTTTTTTTAGGAAAGGAGGCAGAATTGAAAGTATTATCGGTAGTCGTATCCGTTTTGATGATATTTGCCTTTATATCATGCGCCTCAACACCATCAACTTTTAAGAGTCAACAGGAAAAAGAGGCGTTTGAAAAACGAACACCACGGTTTTCTCAGTTCGCAGAAGCGCTCGCGTATTTGGGGAATCGGTTAAACGAGAAAGTATACAAGCTCAGACAAACGGACGGTTTTTCGGCAGTTTCTGCAGGTAGTGAGAGCAAGCCGCTTTCGCCGGAAGAACAGACCCAGCAGAATGCAGACGATGCAATGGCGGAGTTGGAGAGGGAAATTGCCAAACAGGAAGGCAGGGCGGACCCGTCAATAGCCGTGACGTCGAAAGAAAGCTACACCACCAGTGAGTCTTCGGATTTGGACAAGGCTGGAGGGCCGTCGGGTAAACCTATGGTTATCGCAATTTCAGATATTGTCAATGACGATCAGTCTGTTTCAAAACTGGGTCGCTATATTGCCGACAAACTGACACCTTATTTCACTAGTTCAGAACAGTTCTCGGTTCTGGAGCGCGCTATCATCGACAAGGTCATTGCAGAACAGCAATTTCAGGTTTCGGCGTTTGTTGACGAGTCATCGACACAGGAGTTTGGAAAACTGCTGGGTGCGGAGGCCATTATTTCAGGATCCGTGTCGGAATTGGACGATGCCATATATATCAATGCCAAAGTTGTGGGGGTGACACACGGCAATCTTTTGACATCTGTGGATGTAGAGGTCGATAAGGACAGCAGATTGGTGGCACTCTACAGAGCACCATTGCCGAAACCCAAGAAAGCACCTTCAAAACCAAGGATTTTCAGAGCCAGGGGTATTGGTGTTCCCTCGTCAAAACACAAGAACCCAACGTTGGCGCGAACACTTGCCGCCAGGGCTGCCCAGGCTGATGCCATGCGGAACCTGGTGCAGGAAATTCAGGGTGCTCAGATAGATTCCAAGACGACTGTCAAGGACTTTGTTGCCGAGAGCGACCAGGTGAATGTTCAGGTCAATTCATTTCTCAGGGGTGCCAGGATCATCGACAAAAGAGAAATGCCGGATGGCGCAGTGGAAGTCGAAATGGAAGTGGAAGTGCCGGGTGACTTCTTTGACAAACTTACCAAATAAAATCGCGTTGTGGTTTTATTTACACTTCGTGTGACATTTGTCCTATCGGACGATATTGCGCCTGCGGCTGTCATTTGTGCTGCGCACGTCATTTGTCTTTCAGACGATATTAGCGCTTCGCGCGTCATTCATTGTGGCTCATAGCTCATTGACTGTAGCCAAAACCTAAAACATAACACCTAAAACGATTTTTTTCCAAACAATGCCCGCTGTATCTCCTTATCAACAGCCCTTCCTGCTGAAGCCGAGAGCTTTTTCAGTGTTCTGTGGCCGGCTTCGTCTCTGTCAGGACCGGCGCCTTTTGTCGACACATCCACATTTCCGAGTTCGGTGTTGGATGACAGGTCGAATATTTTGATTACTGCCCGGGCTTTGGCAATGATGAGGGAGGACCCGGAACTGGTGTCCAACAGGGTTGCTCTGGATTCGCCGACCACCGCTAGGTCCGCCACTTCCGATAGTTTCTTCAGTTTTTGTGCGAGACCCGGTCCACCACTCAGATCATAGGATTCCAGTTGGTACGCCTGGGGTATTTCTTTAATGACCTGCAGTTTGGACCGCTCCAGAGATTGGACTACCTGGTTTTTCAGGAAAGATTCGCGCTGTTCGTACCCAAGGTTGTATTCGTTGATCAGCACGGCGACACGGATTTCTTCAATGGGCGGCAGTTCATACGTGAATTGGGCGTATACGGGTGTGATAATCGCTGACAGTTCTTTCTGGATGTTGGGGTCTGACGGGTAGACATTGATATATACGCTTATTTTGTTGATTTTCTCACCGGAGGGCCCCAGATTGCTGACACTGGAGGAAACCAGGCCGCTCGGGTTAGATCGGGTATATGGATCTACATTGCCGGAACCCTGGGCAAAAGCAAACATGATGGGAACGGATGGGGCCGGCTGATTGCGATAGAACACCTTCACTTGAAGTGGCTGCAGTAAGTTTCCACCGACGATTCCCTTCTGGTTGTCGCCCCCCACTATCTCAAATGAGAATTGCGACATAAGGTCTGTTACATCTGCCTGGAGCCTTGCTAATGTGGTGGAGATGTCTTTGTGGATCATTTGTGGTGCGATAATAGCCAGGTATTGGTTTTTTCTCACCGCCAGAATTAACTTTTTTATAGCCAGGCCAGAAGCCGCCACCGATCGATGCACTGTTTGAAGACTTTTTCTGCTTTTTTCAGCCTCCTTGGTCATGACAGCCGCATTCGATTTGAGGGTGGCAATCTCGTCGGAGATTTTCCTGCCCTGTGCCATCCGATCCAGAACCGCAAGTGAGATCATCCGGTCGTGTTTATTGTCATGGTAGCGACTTTCGATTCGGACACCCTCCACTTTTATTTTGACATAGGCAGCGGTTTTTTCCCATATATCTCTCTGGTTCAACGTTTCTCCGGCACCTGACGAGAGCTCCCGTTCAAAACTGGAGGAAAGCTGCTGGATAACGACCTCGATCTGCTTGGCAACCTGCGCGATCGATTTTGAATCCGCCTCGGCTTGAGCGGTCGCTGTATCACTGTATTTTACATCGGCACTTCCCACTCCGGTGATAAAGAGGTCTGAGGGAAATTGGTCAATGCCACCGGTGTCGATCCAACTCGGTGCTGCCGAAGAGTCCTTTTGGACTTGTTTGGCCTGTCCGCTGCAAGAGAGCATCAGTATCTGGATGATGAGCAGAGAGGCAACCAGCATGATTTTTTTCATAACCTCCTCCTTAGGACCTCGGGAAAATACTGATTCCCAAAACGCAATTCAGGTTTTTATGTCGGTTGGTCAAGATCATTATTAAGAAAGTTCAAAAAAAATTCAACACAAATATATCTGCATTTCAGTTGCGTAAGCGTTGACAGTTGCGTTATACTCACACTCAGTATTGTGTCCCCAATAATTTTTTGTGCCAATCGGACGGGTATTGTGATCACTGGTATGGAATGACAGCATGGATGAAAATGATAACCATATCACTTTGAATTCCGGTGTAAGCGGCATCCTTTACGTGGTGGCTACCCCCATTGGAAATATGGCGGATATGACTTTCCGGGCTATCCAGACCCTAAAGGATGTCACGCTCATTGCAGCGGAAGATACCCGGCATACCAAGCGCTTGCTGATGCATTATGCGATCCGCAACAGCATGATATCTCTCCATGAGCACAACGAGAACAAACGAGCAGGAGTGTTGGTCAAACGCCTCAGGGGCGGTGAGTCCATCGCACTTGTATCCGATGCAGGTACGCCAACGCTTTCCGATCCAGGTTATCGTCTGATCAAAGAAGCCATTGCATCGGGGGTTCGTATCGTCCCGATACCGGGTGCTTCTGCGGTGTCGGCCTCACTCTGCGCGTCAGGATTGCCCACCGATGCCTACGTGTTTATGGGCTTTTTACCCCGCAAGGAAGGGAAACGGCAGAAAATTCTGAAATCTCTGGCCGGAGAAAGAAAAACAATTGTCTTCTACGAGTCGCCAAGGCGAATCACACCATTGATCAACGATATGATCAAAATGCTGGGGAATCGACAGGGGGTCCTGTCACGGGAGATGACCAAGCGTCATGAAGAATTTGTCCGCGGAAACTTGTCGGAGATTCTTGACGTGCTGGCAGAACGCCCGGAAATAAAGGGGGAATGCACACTGGTCGTGAAGGGGGCTGCCGAAGAGGAAAAACCCAGTATGGATGACCTCAGGGAAGAAATCATCCAAGGACTTCATTGCCATGGGTTCAGGCTGTCCACTCTGGTAAAAAACATTGCCGATCGCTACGGCCTACCCAAAAAACAGATCTATGCTGAGGCACTAAAAATAAAGGATCATCTCCAAAAGCGTTGATCCAACTCCAGCATTAAAACAATTTGGCGCTATACAAATGCAAGATCCAGATATGAAACACAGCGGCATTAAATCGAATCTCGAGCACCGGATCTTTCCGGTCATTCTCCCTGTGCCCCTCAAGGAGCGCAATCTGAAGGGCAGGGAACGGGTCACGACACTGAGCCGCCTGGCGCGTCAAGCCCTTAAGGTCTCCGCTTTAAAATGTCGATTCCGGCTTGGAGAACTTACAAAGGATGATCATGGGGTTCCCCTGCCGTTCGATGGTCATTACTGGTCACTGACACACAAGCCAAAATATGTGGGTGCGGTTATCTCTCTTCAAAAAACCGGAATCGATATCGAAGAGGTCCGGGCCATTTCAAACCCTATGTTTCAAAGGGTGGCAGGTGATCAAGAATGGCGGCTTGGGGGGTCCCGTTCTGAAATGCTGTTTTTTCGATTCTGGACGGCCAAGGAAGCGGTTTTGAAGGCGGAAGGTGTCGGTATGACCGGGCTTTCAAGTTGTGTGATCCACCGGCTATGGGACCGACAACATCTGGAAATTGCTTATCAGGATAAAATTTATCTCATAGAACATGTTTATTTCAACGGTCATATTGCTGCGGTTGTAAAAAATAAATTGCACAGTCAATGGACGATTCCGAATATCAATGTCAAAAGGAGTGAGGAACCATGCAACGAATTATCATTGCAGATGACGAAGTCATCATTGCCTCCCAAATCGGAGAGTGCCTGACAGCGAACAACTACAAAATAGTTGGGATTGCCTCCTCGGGTGTGGAAGCCGTGGAGATGGCCCTGGATCTGAAGCCTGATCTTATGCTGATGGACATTGTGATGCCCGGAAAACTGGACGGAATTTCGGCAGCAGCAAAGATAAACAAGGCGCTCAGTATACCGGTGATCTTTTTGACGGCTTATGCGGATGAAGAGATGATCCAGCGCGCCAAACCTATCGGGCCCTATGCTTATGTCCTGAAGCCCCTGCAGGAGAGGCAGCTCCTTGCAGCCATTGAAATCGCGCTGCATAAAAATATCATGCAGCAAGAGCTTAAAGACGCTCACGACAAGCTGGAACAACGAGTGGATGAACGGACAAGGGAATTGAGAATCAAGTCTGAAAACCTCGAGGAGATGAATACGGCTTTGAAGGTACTTTTAAAGACGCGCGAAGAAGACAAGAATGAACTCGAGGAGCAGGTTATCTATAATGTCAAGGAACTGGTCATGCCTTTTCTGGAGAAGATCAAAGCGAGTCGCCTGGACAACCGACAGAAGACCATTGTGGAAATCCTGGAATCGAATCTGAACGATATTGTATCGCCTTTTGCAAAAGCATTATCAACGCGCTATTTGAACTTAACACCAGCTGAGATGCAGATTGCCAACATGGTCAAGCACGGTAAAACGACCAAAGAAATTGCTGATACGCTCTTTTTGTCTACGCGTACCATCGAGTCTCACCGGGACAGTATTCGACAGAAACTGGGGATCAAGAACAAGAAAGCAAACCTGCGGACACATCTGATGTCGTATACGTGATTTTCAGGTGGGTAGACTATTAGACTATCAGGCTGTTAGACTGTAGGAGGAGACCGTACGCGGCTTAACACCTAACAGCCTAACAGCCTACAGTCTAAACAACCTGACTATTTTCTCCCAAGGCATTGGGAGAAAATAGTCAACTGGGAGGAATACATGGAAATTAAATTTTACGGCGGTGTCAGAGAAGTAACCGGATCGATGCACCTGTTAAAGGCCGGTCAGGATCGTATCCTTTTTGACTGCGGTATGTTTCAAGGACGTCGGAAGGAATCATATGAAAAGAACCGGGTGATGCCGGTCGATCCCGCCACGCTTACTAACGTGGTGCTGTCTCATGCCCATATCGATCATTCCGGACGGCTGCCCGTATTGATGAAGCAGGGTTTCAATGGTCGAATTTTGTGTACGCGTGCAACAGCGGATGCTTGTACTTACATGTTGTTGGATGCAGCCCACATACAGGAGTCGGATGCGTCTTATCTGAACTACAAGACATTGCGGAACCATCTCACCCAGATGAAAAGAGAGACGAACCGCGGCAAAAAAAGTCAAAGAGACACCCGGGAAATTCAGAAGATCCTCAAGAAAAAACGCTATCAACTGGACGTGGAAAGTATTGACCGTCTGATGGCCGAACACGGGATTAAAAGCATCCAGCCCCTGTATACCATCAGTGATGCCGAGAATACACTTGAGATTTTTGATGGATACCCCTACGAGCATCCGTTTTCTGTTGGGAAAGGGATAACCTGTACGTTCTATGATGCCGGGCATATCCTGGGATCGGCTTTCAGCATGTTCCGGATCCGGCAAAATGGAAAATCCGCTACCGTCTGCTATACAGGTGATATCGGGCGGTTTGGAAAGTCCATTATCCGCGACCCCACGACCTGTTTTGCAGAAGAGGACAGGAATGTGGATTTGCTGATCATGGAGAGCACATACGGTGATCGGCTGCATGAACCTGTCAAGGATTTGAAACCAGGCTTGAAGCGCATATTGACCGAGACGCTGGAGCGTGGCGGATCAATGTTGATACCATCCTTTGCTTTTGGGCGGACCCAGGAATTATTGTATACACTCCATGAGCTGTACAAGGAGGGTGAAACACCGCATGTGCCGATTTATGTGGATAGCCCCCTTGCGACGAAGTTAACGCGGGTTTTTGGCGAGCACCCTGAAGTGTATGATGCCGATACACATAAGACCTTTCTCAAAGATGGCCGGAATCCTTTTTATCATAAACATATTCACTTTGTTTCTTCCGTGGAGGAATCCATGGCCTTGAACAGGGAGGAGAAACCCCACATTGTTATTTCAGCTTCCGGTATGTGTGAGGCAGGGCGGATTCTTCACCATTTGCGCTACAAGATCCACAACCCGAAACACACCATCCTGATTGTCGGGTATATGGCTGCCAATACGCTGGGACGCAGGATTCTCGAACAGGGAACAGCATACCAGGAAGGTGGACGAAAAGGTCCACCACCGTTAATGAAGATCCTGAACAAGGAATATCCCCTGAAAGCCAGAGTCGTCAAACTGGGTGGCTTCAGCGCTCATGCCGATAAAGAGGAAATGTGTCGATTTCTGAAGACATCCAACCTGAAAATCAAAAAGATCGCACTGGTTCACGGCGAAGAAGATCAATCCCTCTCTTTTGCGGAGACCTTGAAAGGTGAAGGGCATGATGTTTTTGTACCGGAAGTGGGGGAAACGGTGGGCATAGGATAGGGCCGGGTTAGAGGTTTTAAGGGTAGCTGAAAGCTATTGGCTATAGGCACCTAATAGTCTACAGCCCTAAAAGCCTGATTTGTCCATAGGCCAACATGGAATCAGGCGAAAAAAGAGTTGCATGTTCCCGGGTTAATCGACTGATGAGCTTGCTGCAAAAACGCGTCCGCAGGGGATTTAAAGATGAGAGGTCTTCCGAATCCATAATACATAAGCTTTTACTCTTGACATTTTAGTTCGCCTATTGTAATCCGCAGTACAACTATGTTGTTCTTGGTAGAATCTAACCAAATTAAAAAGGGGGGCACATGACAAAAGCAGAACTAATTGAACAGATGGCAAAAGACGCGGATATTTCAAAAGTCGCCGCCGGCGCATCACTCAATTCTTTTATGGGCAATGTGACAAAAGCTCTCAAGAAAAGAAACGGCAAGGTAACCCTGGTGGGTTTTGGTACATTCAAGAAAGTCTATCGCAAAACGCGTAAGGGCCGCAACCCGCAGACAGGTGAAGTCATCAAGATCAAAGGCAAAAACGTCGTCAAGTTTTCTGCCGGCAAAAAACTGCTCGACTACCTCTAAGCCGTACCCAAAAAAAACAAGGGCAATCATGCACTCAGCGTGTGATTGCCTTTTTTTTATTTCCTAAACTGACCGTTTTAACTTTTGGGAATATTTAAAGGAATTCTATCGATTTGGATTCCCCAAAGTTATAGGGGTTGTCAGAAAAATGTTCCGATTGAGGACCGGTTTTCTGCTACAAACCCTTATGCCGCGATTCTATTTTCGGAAGCTAATCGCGAATGGCTGGTTCTTTCCGTTGAGTCTCCAACCATCTCCGATTTCACCTGCCAAAGAAAAGTATACATTTATATTTACATTGACATTTACATTTATTGTCAAGTATGCTGGGTTCCAGCAGCGACAAAAGAATTCCCTGGTGGAAATCAGGGGTCTTTTATTCAGGGCCTATGTTGAGGGATTGTATGCAACCACGATCAAAACTTACCAAAAAGCAGGAGCAATTTCTGGTGTATCTGCGGCAAGAGATCGATCAGGCAGGTCAGATGCCGAGTCTTCGTCAGGCTGCCTTGGATCTGGGGGTGAGCCATGCCGCTGTCGCGCAAAGTCTGAGAGTTCTCGAGGCAAAGGGTTATGCCAAACGTGAAGGGCGCTACAGCCGATCGGTCCACCTTTTGAACCGCGCACACGAAGTTGCTGCGCGACAACGTTGGCGGGAAGTGCCGATCATCGGTCGTGTGACAGCCGGTCTGCCCATGTATGCACAGCAAGAGTGGGATGGGAGTATTGTTCTCGATGCAACGATCTATCGCGGGCAGAACCTTTTTGCACTCCGCATCGACGGTGACTCCATGGAAGATGTGGGGATTCTGGACAACGACCTGGCTATTTGCGAGCCCCGCCAATATGCCCGGAACGGAGAAATTGTCGTGGCGCTGATCCATGGTGAAGAGGCAACGGTCAAACGGTTTTATCTCCACGAGGACCATATCGAGCTTCGTCCGGAAAATCCCCGTTACAAGCCCATGCGCTACGGGTTTGGCGATGTGCTGGTTCAGGGGGGGGTGGTCGGAATCCAACGCTCCCCATGTATTTGATGGAGCGATCTTGCTGCATCCGCTGTGTTGCGTGCCATTCGCAGTAGCAAACTACAGCTTCATGGCCCGACGCCTTGCGGCTACGGCAACCTCGCTCCATCAAATTACACGGGTATGTGCGTGTTTTTACCATATCCGCTGTGTTGCGTGCCATTCGCGGTAGCAAACTACAGCTTCATGGCCCGACGCCTTGCGGCTGCAGCAACCTTGCTCCATCAAATTGATATGGCCGGGATTCAGGCTATAGACTGTTAGGCATTTAGCTGCTTCCGGCTTGTTGCTTATGGCTGAAAGCAACAATAAATTACGCGCGTAGCGCTAATGTCGTCCGAAGGACAAATGACGCCTGCAGGGCAAATGTCGCGCGAAGCGCAAATGAAATCCGCAGGATAAATGACTATCAATGACGCCGAAGACTAAATATCGCTGCCACATCCGTGTCGGCACCAGTGGCTATTCGTATGCGGAATGGGCAGATGCCGGGTTCTATCCGTTGGGCACGAAACCGGGTCGGATGCTGACGTGCTATGCGCAGGTATTCTCCGTTACCGAACTGAACTATACCTGGTATCAGATGCCGAAAGCACAGGCGATCGAGCGGATGCTGCAGCAGGTGCCACCGGATTTTCAGTTTGCCGCCAAACTGACCCGGTACCTGACTCACGAGATCGATGAGGATGCCTGGCGCGGGTGTGTGAAACAGTACAGAGACGGTATTGCACCACTTGTGCAGTCCGGACAGCTATCAGCAGTTTTGCTGCAGTTCCCGCCTTCTTTCCACCGGGTCCCCAAAAACAGGCACTATCTGGCGGCCCTGCTGGACGAGCTCGATGGATTGCCCATGGCAATTGAGTTCCGCCATGTATCCTGGGCAGCAGAGAGTGTCTATACGGAGCTCGAACGACGCAGGGTTGCACTTGTTATCGTGGACACGCCGGACATAAAGGGATTGTTTCCAACGGTCGATATCATTACAAACCCGGATCTTTTTTATGTCCGTCTGCATGGTCGCAATGCCGGGGGGTGGCGCTCCGGAAATATGCAGAAGCAGTTCAACTACGATTATGCCGACAATGAATTGCGTGAATGGGCGGAAGGGCGGATCGAGAAAATGGCCGAGCATACCCGAAACGGTCTGATTTTTTTCAACAACCATGTTCAGGCCCAGGCACCCGGGAATGCCGTGAAACTGGTGGGAATGTTGAGGGGGAGGGGATTAACTTGAGGCTGTAGGCTATTAGACTATCAGGCATTTAGGCAGGTTACAGCTATGATTACGGTGTTAAGTTTTAGGTTTTAAGTGTCAGGCAGATCCCGAGATGAGAGCTGTGAGCGATAAGCCTTAAGCGGCTTAGAGCTTATCGCTAAAAGCAACAATAAATTACGCGCGCAGCGCTAATAACGCCCGTAGGGCAAATGACATCCGAAGGATAAATGACACCCATAAAGGGAAAGATCTCGTGTTATATTTTAGGATCCAGATAAATTCCAAGCTATGAGAAGCAACATACCTCGCGCCATAATCCACCTTAATATCGCTGACTTTGCCGTCGCTGTTGAGCGGGTGGTTGATCCCAGGCTGGTGAACCGGCCGGTTATCATTGCACCCAGAGGCTCTGCACGGGCAGCGGTCTATGATATGAGCGAGGAGGCCTATCAGAGCGGTGTTCGCAAGCATATGGCTTTGAAAAGAGCCCTGCGTCTGTGTCGGGATGCCCGTACGTTGTCCCCGCACCCGGATCGTTATGAGCGTGCCATGCAGTCGATTCTGAAGCAGGCCCTTCCGTATTCACCCAGGATCGAGAGTGGTGATGGAGACGGGCATTTGTTTGTGGACGTTACCGGAACCAGCCGGCTTTTTGGCCCACCCATCGATGTTGCCTGGCGGTTGAGCCGGCATGTGAAGACCGGTCTTGGCCTGAGTCCCATATGGTCGGTAGCACCCAACAAGCTGGTGGCCAAGGTTGCCACCCGCTTGGTCAAACCCATGGGAGAATATGTTGTGGGGGAAGGCGAAGAGCAAACGATTCTATCACCGCTCCCAATCTGGTTTGTCCCGGGAATTGAACAGGATGACCTTCTCGCGCTGCGGGAACTGAACCTGTCCACGGTATCGCAGGTTGCGGCGCTGCGCCTGGCACATCTGCAGGTGCCATTTGGCAAGCGTGCCGTGTTTTTATATGAATCGGTCCGGGGCGTGGACAACTCTCCCGTGCTTCCCGTTGGTAAAGAACGTCCGGTTGTCAGGATCGGTCACGAATTCAGTGAAGACACCAACGATCTGTCCATGCTGGAAAGGGTGCTGTATCGGATGATCGAGGAAGCCGGCCGTAAACTACGCCGTCGGCAGCTGGCTGCACGCCGTATCAGCATTACCCTCGATCATTCCGACGGTCTCCGGCGTTCCCGCCAGTTCGCCGCAAAACCGGCAACTGCCAATGACCTGATACTTTTCAAACTGGCCAGGCAGGCGTTGTTTCTCGCGTGGACCCGTCGGGTGCGTATCCGGCACATACGTCTGATGTGCGATGGACTGGTATTCCCACCGGCCCAGCTGGCGCTGTTTCCGGAGCACCGAAAAGAAAAGCAAAAACAGGACAAGCTCGTGACGGCTCTGGATTGTATTCGTGACCGTTTTGGCCGGGACATGATTCGAATGGGCAGAACCCTGGCTGCATAATGGCATATACTAAATCAGAAGCACAAATATCGAAATCCTAAACAATATTGAATGACCAAAATACAAATGATCAAAACAAAGCTTCGGAGGTATAAGAAGAGGCATATGTTTGGGGTAATTGAGCATTCGACATTTGGATTTGTTTCGTATTTCGATATTCGAATTTAGAATTTTATCATAACCAGGTTTTTGGCTGGGTGTCTGCTGTGGTCCCTCTATGCGTTCGATCAAATTATTCCCTTATGTGGGGCGTCGATGGCATCAAGACGATCTGCCGTGCTGCCGTGCGCATGGGCTATGACCGGCTGGCGCTGACAGATACCGATAATCTCTACGGTCTCTGGACGTTTCTGTCGGCATGTCGGCAGGAGGGACTCCAGCCCATTGTCGGTGCAGAACTGACCGATCCACATTCAGAGAGGCGGGTGGTTTGTCTGGTTGAAAACGCTATCGGGTACGGCAATCTTTGCCGCATCCTGACACAGCGCCACTTGAACGCAGATTTTAATATTCAAGAAGTGGTCATAGCACATGCCCGGGGCCTGTGTTTTCTTGTTACGGATCCCGGTCTAATGAAAGCATGGC
>JASJGV010000423.1:0-4299 GCA_033791325.1 Desulfobacterales bacterium
TCCCTATTTCTGGACGGGCACTATCTAGGTCCTAAACTGATTCACATCCCACCGCACATCACCCGCCACCAGTCCTGCAAAGCGAGCTCTTATCACCGCATCCATGTCCTTTGAAAAGACTGCCGGGTTGTCACCGGACAAAATCTCATGGGCCTCACGCATGGCACTGCTTTGCGCATCCGGACGCCTCTTCTCCTCCCACAGACTCCTCGAGTCCCGGGATGCAAGCTTTGGCAGGAAAGCCGTCTCGCGCATGTTTTGTATGGTGTGCATCTTGTCCATGTAGGTGCCGCCGGGACCGATTTCCGTAATAAGATCCAGGGACAGTTTTTCCTTTCCAGACTCGAATCCACGGCACATCCGCTTGAGCATCAAAGCGATTTCATTGTCGGTAACGGCCTTGGCATAATCAAAGACCATGAGGCCACCCAAAAGACCGCACATGTTCAGCATGTCGGCTCCTGCCAGGATGGCTCCGGTGGTGCTCATACCGGTCTCGTAGCCTGACTGGGCATCGTTGCCCTGGGAATTGGTCAGCCCGATATAGCCTCCGGAAGGAACATTGTAGAAACGGGCCATCTGACTGTGCGCCATTTGCAGCATACCTGTCTCAATGGCTCCAGGTGTATAACTTCCCGTGCGCATATCGGCGACGGTGGACAATACCGCATATACCAGCGGGGTCTCGGGGCGAACCATCTGTATGAGGACACTGTTGGCCAGGAACTCTGCATTCCCGAGAGCCAGTGTCCCCAGCAAGGTCATGGGCGAGGTCATACCGGCATTGGGCACGATGGTGTTGATTACGGGCAGACCCTTTTCAACCAGGTAGAGTGTGGCCTCGGTTGACTCCACATCCATGGTCAGCGGAGACACCACCGGGCAATAGTGGTGGTTGATAATGGGCCGCTCTTTATAAGCCTCTTCACCACCGGCGATGATAGCACCCAGTTCAAGCACCTGATACAGATCCGCCATGTTGGGTGTATTGCTTCGCACAGGTTTCAGACAGTTTTTCAGGGCTGGATAGAATCGTGACAGGCTGAATTGTCCGCCAGGCGCATCGTCAGCCAGTGTTGAAATCGAAAACATATCGTAGCCCGGAAGCTCGTTAACGAGGAACGCGATGTTGGCAATGTCTGTGGAAGTGGCGCGCCGCTCGACACCCGTATCAGGATCGATGATATTGGGTGCTGAACTGGCCGTGACGATCAGGGGACTCTGGTTGGGAATTGTGCGATCAAACTGGGGATCCCGGCCCCTGAAGGTAAAGGTTGGGACAAAGAGTTTGCGGTACTGCTCAACGATATCACGCGGTATTTTGACAATAAGCGAGGCCGAATCCACCTGACAACCATGGTCGGCATATATTTTTAGGGCCTTTTCGTTATTGACCAGAATGCCTGTTTTCTCCAGGATTTCTAGAGAGCCATCATGGACCTGTTCAACTACCTGCTTAGAAAGAAATTCAGCAAATTGCATACGACCTCCAAATAAAATCGTCAGATGATTCATCAAACGCGACGTTGTCGCTTCTATAGTGGTTTGAAATCACGATGTCATTATCTCTTCCCTGTTTTCCAGGCAAGCATTTTTTCCGCCGGGAATTTAATTAACCACTTGACTTTCATTTTCACATCCTTCTAAACCACATGTCATTAAATGGTTCTGATTTGCAAGACTAAACACCCTTTTTTATAAATAAGGATGTATATATGACAATTGTACTGGGTATCGACACGGGCGGGACATACACGGATGCCGTTCTGATCAATTACGAGAACGGTAAAATTCTGTCGAGTGCCAAATCTTTAACCACTCACCAGGATCTTTCCATCGGTATCCACGCAGCCGTTTCATCCGTGTTGACCATCAAACGCAAAACCATTTCCCCACAAAAAATATCCCTTGTAGGTCTGTCCACGACCTTGGCTACAAATGCCGTTGCAGAGGGACACGGCGTCCCTATTTGTCTGCTATTGATCGGATATGACCGAGAATTGATCCATCAATACCGGTTTCAACATGCCCTTGGGACACACAACGTTGTCTATGCGCAAGGTGGTCACGACCAACAAGGTAACCAGCGCCAGGCTCTGGATGAAAATGCTATCAGGGACACCATTTTAACCTGGCGCAAAAAAGTCCTTGCTTTTGGGGTTTCGGGCTATTTTGGTGCATTCAACCCGGAGCATGAATTAATCGTCAAAAAACATATAGAAGATCTTACTGATCTTCCAGTAACCTGCGGCCATGAACTTTCCACACGTCTGAACGCAATCCGCCGAGCAACAACCGTGGCTTTGAATGCCAGATTGATTCCCATCATACAGGATCTGATTTTCAATGTTCGAGCCACCTTGAAATCTCTGTCAATTCCTGCACCACTGATGGTGGTAAAAGGTGATGGAAGTCTGGTTCAGGAAGATTGGGCTTTGAAGCGGCCCATTGAAACAGTTTTGTCCGGCCCAGCCGCCAGCGCTCTGGGCGCATTGAAGCTCACCGGAGAAAAAAACACCTGGGCAGTGGATGTGGGCGGGACAACCACCGATATTGTTGAACTCATTGATGGTGCACCACTACTAAACCCGGATGGAGCTGATATCGGCGGATGGCAGACCATGGTTGAAGCCGTAGACGTCCACACCGTCGGACTTGGCGGGGACAGCCATGTCCGGGTGTCTTCTGAAAATCAGCTGGTCATCGGGCCCGGTCGCGTCATACCGCTTTGCAAACTTGCCAGCCAATACCCTGACAGGGTGGTAGATATGCTGAAAGCCCTGGCGGCTTCAAACAACCGGGATCTGGATGCAACCCAGTTTCTGGTTCCTGGGAAAGAAGATAACGCCAGGCTCTCGCAAAACGACGCAACACTGTTATCACAATTAAGAAAAGGCCCACAACTGCTGACCTCGTTAACAACACCCGCTGTTCATAAGGATCCATGGATTTCGAAACGCATTCAGCATTTGACAGAAACCGGTCTGATTCAGCGTGCGGGTTTCACACCCACGGATGCACTTCATGCACTCGGCACCTTCCATGACTGGGATGCAGAGGCATCTCTCCTGGCGGCAAAACTGCTTTCAGTCCATCTTGGATTGTCCACAGAGGCGTTCTGCAAACAGGTTGTACAAACCGTTTCCAGAAAAACCGCAGCAGCCATCGCATCCAAAGCGATTACGGACGAAATCGGAAATTCCGATTGGAAACAGGCTCCGGCTGATGGTTTTCTGCTGAATAAGGCGCTCAAACAAAGCTGTGAAGGAAAATTGATCCCGGAAATCAGATTGAAACATCCCATCGTCGCCCTGGGTGCACCTGTAAAGGCCTATATGCCCAAGACGGCGGATATTCTTCAGACCAGGCTTTCAATTCCTGAGTTTGCAGAAGTAGCCAATGCTGTCGGGGCTGTCAGCGGCAAAACGGTTTTGCGAATCCGGGTCCGCATTCGACCCATTAGTGGAAGTCAGAACGTTCGGCTTCTTTCCCCGGACAGTCCCAGGGATTTCCAAACTATCGAAGAAGCTGTCGATTATGCCGTCGGCCATATAACACCTATGGCAGAAGGTATGGCACGTCAGGCCGGTGCCAATCATGTGCATGTTCAAGTAATCCGAAAAGAAAAAAAAGCCAAAGCCAAAGGCAATAGAGAAATATATATGGAGACCGAATTAACCTTTATGGCCCTTGGAAGACCGAGCATGGCACATAAGCAGTAAGCTGTAAGCGGCTTATTGCTTAAAGCTTATTGCTTTTTCTTAAGAAACTGGATATTTCGACGGTGTTCTCTATATGTGTGTTGTTGACATTTTTCCACATTTTATGTCTTGGTTTTTTTATAAAAATGACGTAATTTCGTACTTTAAATTTGGTTTTAAGATAGATTTTTTAATTTTATCTACAATAGGAGCTCCCCATGATAATTGTTGGAGAATTGATCAATGCGAGTAGAAAGGTCGTTGCTGCAGCCATTGAGAAACAAGACCAGGAAGCCATAACAAAAATTGCCAAGGATCAGGCTGAAGCCGGCGCTGATTTTATTGATGTCAATGCAGGTGTTTTTGTCGGCAAGGAACCCGAGTACCTGGAATGGCTGGTAAAAACCGTCCAGGCAGCCGTCGATATCCCCTGTTGTATTGACAGCCCGGACCCCAAGGCCATCGAAAAGGCCCTGGCTGCCCACAACGGCACGGCCATGATCAATTCCATCTCCCTCGAGAAAGATCGTTATGACACCCTGATGCCGATTATAGCCGGAACCGATCTGAAAGTGGTTGCCCTCTGCATGAGCGACGA
>JASJGV010000424.1:0-3149 GCA_033791325.1 Desulfobacterales bacterium
AATAGAAAGAGAAGACAAGCAAAAAAGGACGGAAACCATCTTGAAAACACTGGTGCCCAAACCAAATTTTGAAGAGCTGTTAAAGAAGTACGAAGGTAAAGAGATCGGCATCAACTATGACGACCCGGCCGAAATAAAAAGAGCGCAACTGGCCAAGGTGAACACGGACCATTTCAGCGTACTGGTATTGGAGAACGAACTGCTATACAGTTATCCTTTCGGCAATATCCTTTCAATTGTCGAGGCTGCCGACGGCGTTCCGGTGGACATATCCGGAGAAACCGCCAATTATCCGATTGTTGTTAAGGTTCTTCATCTCATGGTAAAAAAGAAATGGAGCTTTATGTAATAATAAACCTCTGTTCTTTTTTAGGTGCCTTATGCATGAGTTTGCGCGCTGAAGTCGCTGATTATCCCTCCTGCTCCAAAACGTCGAACCGGTTCGGGTTATCAAGCTGCCACCCTATCGAAATTCACCGAGTCGGTGATCACCATTGAAATCAAAAAAAGCTGTTCGAACAATTGTCTTTGCTCCTGAAAAAGCACGGATACAATAACGTATCGTCACACCATGTAAACGGCTATTATGGATGGCCGACGCAAGCCCCCTATGAAGATATTACTCATCTACCCCTATTTTCTGGACAAGAGAATCCATGAATATGATATCAGCGTTCCTCCCATCGGTATCTATTATGTGGGAGCACTCCTGAAAGAAAAGGGCTATGATGTCCAGATATATAATTGGTATAATATTAATCAATCACCTGATATAATATCGGATATGATTAATAGTGAACGGCCGGACATCATTGGGTTCTCCATTCTCCACGCCAATCGATGGGGCGGTATCGACATTGCAAAAATCGCCAAAACCCTGAATCCTGACATTAAAATTGTTTTTGGCGGCATCGGTGCCACCTTCTTGTGGGACCACCTGCTGAACCATTTCCATGACATCGATTATATCGTTCTAGGAGAGGGGGAATTTCCCTTTCTGAATCTCGTCAAAGCACTTGCAGCCGGAACTCATGATAAAATTCCGCAAATTCCCGGCATCGCCTTTCGCCATCAACAGCAAGCACGGAAAACAGACCCGGCTGCACCCGTTGAAAATTTGGATCATTTCCCGAACCCGGCCCGATATTTTCAATTTCAACATGTAGCCTTTACCAGGGGTTGCCCGGGAAACTGCGCGTTTTGCGGCTCGCCGCTTTTTTGGGGCCCGCACGTTCGTACCCACTCTCCCGGTTATTTCGTTGATCAACTGGAATTGCTCACCCAAAAAAATATCAGGTTTTTCTACTTTTCAGATGACACATTTACATATAAAAAAAAACGGGTTCAAGCCATCTGCAAGGAAATTATCCGTAGACAACTCGATATTACATGGGTCGCTATCGCACGCGTCAATCATATCCAGGCAGATCTCCTTTACTGGATGCGTAAAGCCGGCTGTATCCAAATCAGTTTCGGCATCGAGAGCGGATCTGAAAAGATCCGTCGGAAACTGAACAAACCCATAAAAACGGCTCAAATCAAAAAGGCTTTCGACCTGGTTAAACACTACGGCATCATGCCACGCGCCTACTTCATTTATGGTTCGCCCGGTGAATCTCAGAAGACAATTCAAGCCAGCATCGATTTGATTGATAAAATTAAGCCTCTCGGCATCATCACCTATATTCTCGATATTTTTCCGGGTACACGTCTTTATCATGAACTCCTGGAACAAGGCAGTATCACAGAAGATATCTGGCATAAACGTATAGAGGATCTACTCTATTTTGAAATCGACGACCGTATGAACGCTGAAAGCATCCTTACCTACGGGAATGCCCTCAGACATGCCTTTTATCAGAACCTGCCTTTATTTATCGAAGATATCGACCTCGTCAAAGATCCCGGGTTTAACCGGCTGCATGCCGATTTTTATTCCAGACTCGGCATGACTTTCAGTCATGGGGATTATTCAAAAGTCGATGCCATTCCAGGAAAAAAATCTATTTCCAAAGCACTTTTCCAGAAATCCCTCGCCTTATATCCAGACCACCGGAGCTACCTGGGGCTCGGGCTGCTCTATCAGCAAGAGGGGCTCTTTGATAAGTCGATCCAGGTTTTGGATCAGGGACTTACCCACTATGGCAGCAGCATGGATCTAAGTATATGCCAGGGGATCAATTATATGAATCTAAAAGCGTATGATAGAGCACTTACTTATTTTCTTGAATACAAGGATCAGGAGCAGGTAGGTCCCTACATCACCCAGTGCTACGAAGCACAGAAAACAAGGCTGTAGGCTGTAGACTATTAGGCTGTTAGCGACCTACAGTCTAACAGTCTACAGCCTCTATACACCTAAGGATATTATATCACGTTATGCACCGCGCCCCGTTCCATCCACCTATTTACCTCAAACCCGCTGTGGTTCAGACATTGCTAGCCAGTTTGAGAATACGTACCTGGGGTAAAAAAACGTTGTTGCGCCAGGAAAGACCGATTGTCCTGGAAACAAAAAATAGCTCCAGGCTGCTGGGTATTCATTCCCCCCGATCAAAAGAAATGCACAGGGGCCTGGTCATATTACTTCACGGATGGGAAGGAAGCTCGCACTCGACCTATATGGTGACCTGTGGCGATTACCTTTACAGGAACGGCTTCTCTGTTTTTCGGCTCAATCTGAGAGATCACGGCAGTAGCCACCACCTGAACAAAGGCTTATTTTATGCGACATTGCTGGACGAGGTCCGGGATGCTGTCCATCAGGCATCCCGTTTTGGCCGGGGACTCCCCGTATATCTGGTGGGTTTTTCTCTAGGGGGGAATTTTGCCATTCGTATCGCTGCCGAATACGCAGGGAAAGATAGCTGTGGACTGAGCCGTGTGGTGAGCATCAGCCCGGTACTGGATCCGGACAAGGCCACCGACAGAATTGACAACAATCCATTGATACTCAGCTATTTTTTAAAAAAATGGCGCAGATCGCTCATTTTGAAGCAGGCCCTTTACCCGGACCTCTATGATTTTTCAGATATATTGAAGATGAAATCCCTGCGAGAAATGACGGCCACGCTCCTGGATAAGCATACGCACTACGCCGATACCCGTGAATACTTCCATGCCTACAGCATCCAGCCGGAACTCACCCG
>JASJGV010000425.1:0-2644 GCA_033791325.1 Desulfobacterales bacterium
CCTCGATCGGTGAAACGACTGTGACAAAACTATCCCGCATAGTGACATGGATACCTATGCCGGTGAATTTTCCCTCGGTGTCGATCCGTAGTTCTTCATAAGCCTCCGGTGGCAGCAAGGCGGAGTGTGGGTCTAGGCTGCCCACCATTCCTTGAATGGCTTTTTCTATGAGGTCCTTTGATTCTACAGGATCCACATAGTTATTTTGTATAATTTCAATAACATCTGAAAATACTTTCAAACCCTTGTATGTTTCGTCGCTATCAGCGGAGAGCTTGTGGTAAAAACCTGCCCCTGCGGTTGAGAAAACAATGGTCACGACAAGAACGAGCCACAATTTTGTGCGGCCGTATCGGTTACCTGTCATTACAACTCCTTTTATCCCTTGTTGATCCAGGGGGCCGGATCGATGGGTTTGCCATGATAGCGGACTTCGAAATGAAGCCCGGGTTTCGCCATGGAACCGGTATCGCCAACCGTGGCGATAACCTCCCCCGCCTCAACGGGATCTCCTTTTTTCTTAAAAATTTCTTCGGCATGCGCATAGAGGGTATAATAGTGATCTCCATGATCGATGATGATCATGTTGCCATAACCTTTGAACCAGCTGGCATAAAGGGTAATACCCTTGTATACGGCGAGTATGGGCTCACCTCTTTCAGCACGGATATTTATACCGCTTCTGAAGTTAACGAGGTTGAACTCGGTGTTTGTGTAAGACCCGAATAACTCAGTTATCTTACCGTTTACCGGCATGATTAGCAACCCTTTTAAGTCTGTAAAGCGATGTGGAGATGAATCAGCGTAGGGGTGTTTCCCAGGGTTTTCCTTTTTAAAATCGATGAAAGTTGTGTCCAAGGCTTCTGCTGATTGCTTCAAAGATTCAATCGCCGCCAGAGTCAGCGCTTTTTTGTTGCGAATTTTATTCAGTAGCTGAGCTCTTTTTTGTCGTTTCTGGGTCATCTCCTGAATTTGAGTATTCAATCGTTTTTCGAGAGCATTCTTTTTCTTCTTTTGTGCATCCAGATTTTGACGAACCAAAGAAAGTTCGTTCTGGTTCTTCTGCAGGATTTCGAGAACCATTTCATCCTGACGCAAGATTTTTTCCAATGCGATTTTTCGATGAAAAAAATCATATAGCGAGTCTGTAGAAGCCAGGATATTGAATTTTCCGAGCTGATTCAATTTGTAAAGGGCAACGATGCGCCGGGAGGCATATTTTTCATTTTTCATTATTTTTTTTGAAAGTCCCTTGGATCTGCCCCTGTTTTCATTTATCAGCTGATCTATCTTGAGGATGTCTTTTTGAATAAGAAAAACCGTCTGTCTGGCATCATTGAGGCTAAAGTTCAGGTTTTCCAGTTCCAAAATAATCTTCGTTTCTTTTTCTGTAATCGATACGATTTCTTTTTTGTGGGTCTCGATCTCTTCGGGTTGCACCAAAATAGGGCTGAAAAATAGACAGGCCATCAAGAGAAAGGAAAGCACCAGGATTTTCATCGTTGGACGGAGTGCGAGATACCAGACTTGTAAAATGTGTATGGGAAAAAAATGCATTAGTTTTTTAAAAACTGTTTAAGAGACAGATAACAACCGATCCACCCGACCAACATGCTGCCGCCGACAAAAAGGAAAAATTGCCCGATGGAGAGGAACTTGATCTCCAGCAAACCCAGTGATAAACTGGCGTGAAATTTTGACAACACAAATTGATAAACGGCAAACAGGGCCACCAGCCCGATAATTCCACCAAGGGCGCTGAGAATGAGCCCCTCGATATATAAGGGTGCCTTGATGAAGCGGTCATTCGAGCCAACCAGTCGCATGATTTCGATTTCTTCTTTTCTAGAGTACAGAACGAGTCGGATGGTGTTTGCGATGATGAAAAGGGTTGCAATTAAAAAAAGTCCTCCCATGGCATACCCGATGAATTTGAAAATATTGATGATATGAGAGAATTTTGCAATCCAGTGCTGACCATATTCTACTTCTTCCACCTGGGGCAGTGATTTGATTTCTTCGGCAAGTGCCGCTACCTTTTCCAAATCACGCGATGCATCGATGATGCGAACTTCAAAAGTATCCGGTAAGGGATTTTGTTTGAGATTTTCAAGCAGGGAAGAATGGTGCCTCATCTGGTCCTTCAGTCGTTTGAGCGCAGTCACCTTGGAGATAAAGTGGATTTCCTGCACGTTTTCCAACTGCTGAATCTGGTAGCGCAGGTCCAGTCGTTTGGCTTCGGTTGCTTGTGGTTCCAGATATACAAGGACACGGATTCCTTTTCTCCATGAATCCAATAAGGCATTGGTATTAATAAAGAAAAGAGCAAAAGAGCTGACAATCAAGACTGAAAGGCCAATAGTCACGATGGTTACAGAGTTTAGAAATCGGTTGCCCAGGATGTCTTGCAAGGCTTTTTTAAGGAAAAGCGTTATCATATTTTCTCGCTCAGGATACAGACAGCTTAAACCTGGAGATGCCCCTGCTTCGGATAGATTATGCGATGCTTGGTATTACGAATCAACCCTGTATCATGTGTCGCAAAGAGGACTGTCGCTCCCCGGCTATGGAATGTTGTAAGGAGTTCGAAAATATTTTCCGCTGCATCTGCGTCGAGACTTCCGGTCGGTTCATCGGCCAGAAT
>JASJGV010000426.1:0-9327 GCA_033791325.1 Desulfobacterales bacterium
TGCCGGGGCGGACCCAGAGCATCGATTGGGCCGACGCCCACGAAATCATATAAATACACGCATCGTCCCCCCGGTGATAGCATTTCGGGTGTTTGACGGTGGCAACATCGTCGGAAAAGAGTTTCGGCAAAGACTCGAGTGTTCCCATGCGGTTGGCACACTGGTAAGGCTTTTCATCTACACCGCTGTTAGGGGTGGCTTTGACGTGAACCAGGTTAGATCTGATGCTCTTTGTTTCGATGCGGGCCCCACGGCTCATGGTGCGGTAGAGCTTGCCGGTGGCGAGGTATACCATGGCGGGGCTCATGAGTCCCATGGTGTACTGTTTCATGGCACCGAGTTTTTTGGAGAGAATGGTATATCTACCCGCCTCTCTGGCAAGATCCGGATTACCGGTTTTTAACACCATGATTTCATGAAGCCGGTCAACCTGGTCCTGGGTCAACCAGTGAGCAGGATCTTCTATTTCATTGTTTTCAATCCCGGCATACTCGAGAAGGGGGGGGATTTCCAGTTCAGGGTAATTACTGGAAATATATTCCAGATAGGTATTTGAAATACGGCTGT
Source organism: Desulfobacterales bacterium (assembly GCA_033791325.1). Classification (GTDB taxonomy): domain Bacteria; phylum Desulfobacterota; class Desulfobacteria; order Desulfobacterales; family B30-G6; genus B30-G6. The sequence goes on from JASJGV010000426.1 coordinate 568, forward strand.
TGTAGAGGGGTGCTTTGTTATCCATTTTCCTATAGATTGAAATGCGCTTTGATCTTAAATACACGCGTTGCTGGTAGATTGAGTATCTCTTCGATACCTGTTTCCTCGGTAATCCGTTGAAGATTGGTTTTAATCTCTTCACGGGAGGGAGCGATAAAGGTAAACCAGATATTGAAGTGGTTATCACGCTGGTAATTATGGGTCACACCCGGGTATTGGTTGACGACGTTAGTGAAGTGTTGGATTTTATCCTGTGGTACGGATGCGGCACAGAGGGTGCTGACATAGCCTAATTTTTCCGGGACAAAATTTCCACCAACCCTCCGTATGAGACCCTGCTCTCTCATTTTGGATACCCGTTCAAGGACATCCGTTTCCTGCAGGTTAAGATGGTTGGCCACTGCACGGTAAGGGCTATGGGTAATGGGAAAGTCAGATTGTATCCGGTTCAGAATTTTTTTGTCGATATCGTCGAGAGAGGGCATATGGGATACGCTATCCTTTATCATCAGTTCCATACCAATTTATTTGGTAAACCTTCGACCTTTCTCTTTTGAAGGAAGGGTCCAAGGATTCAAGGGTCCGAGGGGATAGAGCATCAGCAATCAGCTATTAGCGGCTTGTCGTTTTCAGCTAATAACCAACCCTCGAACCCTTCTTTCATTAAGCCATAAGCTGTAAGCATTAAGCTGCTTATCGCTTACAGCCTAAAGCTTATGGCTGCACCGAAGGTGCAACTTCCGGGTTCGTGGTCCATCGAACTCACAGAAGAAAATTCCTTGCCATGTTCCCAGCACCAGCTGTCCATTTTCAATGGCGATGATCTCTGAAACCCCCACCAGTGTCGATTTGATATGCGCTGGTGAATTCCCCTCCAGATGGCGGTAACCTGCTTTCCAGGGAATGACCTGGTTTAGAATCATCAATATGTCTGATTGGACACTCGGATCGGCACTTTCGTTGATTGTCACTGCGGCAGTGGTGTGGGGGACGTAAAGAAAGCAGAATCCATCCTGGATATCATGGGCTTGTAGTGCTTTCCTTACCGTGGTGGTAATATCGATAAGTTCTGTCTGTTGTTTTGTTTTGATGGTCAGGATCATCTTGTCACCATGTTATAGCATTTGTCAAAATAACGTTGCGCATACTCAGTAAAGGGGAAACCCCTGGAGCCTGGCACTAATCGGAATATATTTAGGACAATTACTATGATCAGGTTCAAAAAAAAGGCCCTGCAGGAGCTGCAGAGCCTTTGTCATAAACAAACACAGTCAATCGATTGTTACCGAGCAGCTTATACACACCCGGTAGGTTTCGGAAGACCGGCCATCTTACATGCTCCCTTGCCTGGTCCTGACGGGAAGAGCTCATAGATGTGTTTCAGTTTGAATCCGGTCACTTTTGAAAGAACACGCACCATCGGGGCAATTCCGTTTTTCTCATAGTACTCTCTGAGAACAGTAATGACCTTCTGGTGTTCATCATTCAATTCTTCGATACCTTCTTCTTTCTTTACCAACTGAACCCATTCTTGACTCCAGTTCTCATAGGAATCGATGAATCCGTCTTCGTCAACACCAAATGTTTTACCCATAAATTCTACGTCCGGCATTTAACAACCCTCCTTTATTTGATAATAGATTTTCTCTTGTCAGGTCTTTACCCGACCTTAATGTCTTTAGAAAGAATATTAAATAAATGATAAGCGAATCATTGTCAACACGAAAAACGAGCCAACCTGAAAAACAGCTTGACTGTACATTTTGAACTGTAACCTACCTCAAAAATAGGGTATTGGTCAATGCAGAGATTGGGCCAAATAACTTTTTTGCGATAGCTCCTAATACTCCCTGGGTGTCTGGTTGATCTGATCCAGTGTAAAAACAGGCCCATCCTTACACACCAGTTCTTTGCCGATACCACATCGGCCACACATGCCGAAGCCGCATTTCATTCGATTCTCCAGAGACATGATGATGTGGTCATGGGCATAGCCTAACTTTTCGAGCACAGGCAGGGTAAATTTAATCATGACCGGCGGGCCACAGACAATTGCGTAGGTGTCGTCATCGCCCTGGGGCGCTTTCTGTTCTGTTACCGGCGGTGTGAAGCCTACATTGTATTCCCACCCTTCGGCAGGGGCGTCGATGGTGAGGTGCATGTTGATGTCATCTCGCTTTTCCCATTGGATCAGTTCGTCCTTGTATAGCAGCATTCCAGGTGTCCTGGCACCGTAAACGACATCGATATTTCCGAATTTGGGTCGGTTTTCAGGGTTCAGCATATAGACAATGGAAGAGCGGAGGGTTGTAAAGGCAAAACCGCCACCGACAATAAGAATATTTTTCCCTTCCAGAAGGTCCCAGGGATACCAGTTTCCCAGGGGACCGCGGAGGCCCATAATGTCACCGACCTTCATGTTGTGAAGATGCGATGTCACCACACCGGCTTTAAATACGGTGAATTTTACAAAACCCTTTTCAACCGGCGAAGAAGCGATGCCGATGGGGATTTCCCCGATACCAGCTACGGAAAGTTCCGCAAACTGACCGGCATTGTAGGAAAATTTTTCCTCATCTCCGGCATTCAAAAATACAAACTTGAATGTTTTCAAACTTTTATCTTCGGTCGCAATTGCTATATCATCAATACGAACCGGATAAGGTACATATGGATTTTGCACGTGTTCCTCCATCTATTTCTTTGTTCTTTAAGGCCTATTTTTGTACCACGCAGGCCAGTTCATCTGCTTTATAATCATTCATCAAAGCACAAACCCTGCGAATGTCGATATTGACAGGGCACTGGTTGACACACCGGCCGCATCCGACACACATGATGCCCTGGTCGTATTTGTCTACAAAATACTTCAGTTTATGCATAAACCGCTGTCGGACCCGCTGAAGTTTGGTGTCCCGGGGATTATGCCCGGTGGTATGAAGGGTAAAGAGCGGGAACATGCAGCTGTCCCAGTTCTTGAAACGTTTTCCGGAATTACCGTGAACTTCATCCTGAAGATCGAAACACCAGCAGGTGGGACAGGTATAGGTACAGGTGCCGCAGTTGAGACAGGCAAAAGAGACCTCTTCCCAGAAAGGAGCCCCATGCAGGTCCAGAATGTCCTGACTTTTCAGGTTGTTGGTTGTGACGGTGGACACAATTTTGGCTTCCGCGGCTTCTTTTTTTGAATCGAAAAGGGTTGTGTCTCCATCATGTGTGTCCCAGCTGGCGGTTTTGAAAAATTTCTCTCCCTTTTCGGTCAAAATTTTGGCCAGGTATGTTTCCCCATTGTCGACCAGGAGAAGATCAAGACCCTCCTCGTGATAGGGCCCACATCCTACAGAGGTACAGAAACAGGTGCTTTTGGGCTCGTCACAGGCCAGGCCGATGAATGTGGTGGCTGCCAACGTTTTGACCCAATAGGGATCCTTGTACGCATCTGTGTCGAAATTGAGGTTTACCAGTGTCACGGCTTTGGCGTCACAGGGTCGAATACCCAGAACCGCCCGGGGAGACGCATCCGCCTCAATGGCTTTCATGACATGGTGATCCTCCTCGTGTGAATCAAGGGAGTATTCAATAATGGCTTCGGATTGTGGAAAAAGAAGTGATTTGGGTGATAACCGCGTGTTCAGAAACGAAAAATCGGGTTGTTCACCTTCTTGGAGATGTTTAAAGCTATAGTAATCTTTTTCCTTAGACGGTCCTAAAAGACGGTATGAGGCTCTCAAAGAATCGAGACCGTTTTCCCACTGTTTCTTGTCAATGCTAACTAATTTCATGGTCGTCTAACCTTTATGTTGTGTTTCGTGTTTTGTGTTTTGTGTTTTGTCTCGGTTTTCAAAAGAGTTGAGGTTGTTACCACAGAACACCAAACACCAAAGACTAAATACCAAACACCCAAATACAATTATTTGATAAAATCATTCGGATCATCGGGCCGGTATGTATCGAGGGGGGGCCTTTCGTCCAGGTTCATTCCGGCTTCCCAACCGAACTGTTCGAAACAGTCTTTTTCCAACTTTTTGGTAAACACCCGCATGTTGATCCCGACCGGGCAGGCACGTTCGCATGCTCCGCAGTCGGTACACCTTCCGCCACAGTGGAATGCCCGTAAGAAATGAAAGGTTCGTACATCTGCCGGGTCCTGTCCTTTGCCCACCCACTGGGGTTTGGCTTCATCCACGAAGCATGTGGGGCAATAGCAGAGGGGGCAGGCATTCCTGCAGGCATAGCAGCGGATACAGGGCGACAGAAGCGATTCAAAATAATCCCATTTCTCCTGGGGGTCCATGGCTTCAACTTCTCGTACATCCGCATACCGGTCCACACCTTGTTGTTCCTCAACCTTTTCTGCCACGAGTTCGTCATGAATGACAGGGTTGCGGTGCGTACAGACCGCACAGTTTTTCTGCAGGACATCCGATTTGTTCAAAGAGGTTTCCTTACCACTTGCCGTCACCAGGACTTTCTCCCCGGTTTCAACAACATTCTGGATTTCATCCGTGAACATGGCGTTGATTTTGTACTTGTCGATCATGCCCTTGCAGGGAACACCGATCACCACAAGCTGCTCCCGGCTGATTTTGTTCTCAACGATATGGGTAACGATGTTTCTGGTGTCGCAGCCCTTGGCGACAATACCGATTTTTTCTTTTCGGTTGGTGAGGTAGTTGGCCAGATTGATACCACAATTGCTGTCCCAGATGAATTGGTCGACATCTTCCGGGGTTCTGGCAATGCAGGGTTCATTCATCATGGGCAGGGTTCCCCTGCGGAATCCGATCACCATCTCCACCGAGCAGTCTTTCAAGAGTCTTTTGGAAATTTCTTTTATTTTATCTATGTAATCTAACATGTTATGCTACCTTGGCGTCTGTTTTTTTAAAATGCTGTTGAGGTCCCAGGGCTTTCACTTTTTCAGTCACTTCCTTGACCACCTTCACAAACTTCGTGGATTCGGCCGAAGAGATCCAGGAAAAATGAATACGATCGGACTCAATGCCCATGTGTTCCATCAGGTTCATGAAAAGTGAAAATTTTCGACGTGCATAGTAATTACCTTCCAGGTAATGGCATTCGCCGGGATGTCACCCAGACACCCAAACACCGTCCGCACCCTCTCGAAGTGCGGCCAATGCAAACTTGGGACTCATTCTACCGGTACAGGGTATCCGGATAACCCGAATATTGGGTGGGTACTGCATTCTGCTGACGCCGGCAAGGTCGGCGGCGCCATAGCTGCACCAGGTACAAAGGAAACTGACAATCTTCGGTTCCCATTCAGACATCTTTACATCTCCTTATCTTAATCTTAATTTCTATTACATAAAACCTAACACTTAAAACCGTCTGTTTTCCTCCAACCCTTGTATTCCCCCCGGACCCTCAAACCCTCTAATTACACTGCTTCATTCATTGCAAATATCTGTGCGAAAATCTGATCGTTATCAAACCCTTTCAACTTGATGGCACCGGATCGGCAGGAAGCGACACAGAGGCCACAGCCCTTACAAAGAACCGGATTGATCTTGGCTTTGCCTGTAAACGGTCCTTCCTCAATGAGTAAAGGTGCTGAATAGGGGCAAATGTCAATACAGACCTTGCAGGAACTACAATGCATGGGCATGGTTTCAGCCACGGCTCCACTGGTATGAATGGTCTTGCGTGCCAGTAGCGTAACCGCTCTGGATGCAGCCGCTCTTCCCTGTACGATAGACTCATCGATGGGTTTGGGATAATGGGCCAGGCCGCAGAGGAATACACCGTCGGTTGAAAATTCCGAAGGTCCCAGCTTGGCGTGTTTTTCCACAAAGAAGCCGTCATCGTTCAGTGGCACCTTGAAAAATTGTGCCAGGGCATCTCCCTTGTTGGGCACAACGGCAGATGCCAGCGTCAGAACATCGGCCACAATTTCCATTTTCCGTTCCAACACATGATCCTTAACCGTGATGACAAGTTCATCACCCTTTATCTCGACGCTGGGTTTGTCTTCCAGTGCGTAGCGGATAAAGATGATGCCCCTTTCGCGGGCTTCCTTATATAAATACTCACGTTCGCCATAGGTCCTGATGTCCCGGTAAAGGATATAAACATTCATTTCCGGGTTGATCTTTTTCAGTTCCAATGCATTGTCGATGGCATGGGTACAGCAGACCCTGGAACAGTAAGGTCTTTCCGGCTCTCTGGAACCGACGCACTGGATAAATGCGGCCGAGGATATTTTCTTGAGGGAAGGATCCTGATCCATAAATTTTTTATCAAGTTCAAGACTTGTTAAAATTCTTGGATCATCCCCATAATGATACTCATCCGGTTTCAGAGCCGCGGCACCGGTCGCCACCACAGCCACACCATATTCCAGGTCTTCCGTTGCCTCGCCGGAGGTAAGGGTGGATTTGAAACTTCCCACAAATCCATCCACACTGGTAATCTCTGTGTTCAGGTGCACCTGGATCTTGTCATTTCCGTTGATATCGGAAATGAGTCCGGACAGTTTTTTCTGCACGTCATCACCCGATATCGTTTTGAAGAGATTCAGCGCCTGTCCGCCTAGAACATCGCTTTTTTCAATGACATGGGTTTCGTAACCCTGCAGGGCCAGGGTCTTGGCAGCGCTCATACCGGCGATGCCTCCGCCGATGACGATGGCTGTCTGGTTTACTTCCAGTTCGGCTTCCTCGAGTGGCTGCATAAGAGCGACTTTGGAGACCGCCATTCTCACAAGATCTTTTGCTTTTTCCGTGGCCAGGCCAGGGTTGTTTTTATGGACCCATGAGTCCTGGTTTCGGATGTTACACATTTCAAACAGGTATTTGTTCAACCCTGCATTGATCAGTGTTTCCTGGAAAAGCGGTTCGTGAGTTTTTGGCGTACATGCCGCCACCACAACCCTGTTCAATTTTTTCTGTTTGATTATCTGGGTCATGGTATCCTGTGTGTCCTGGGCACAGGAATAGAGGTTGTCCGTAAAATATTCCACATAGGGAAGTGTTGCAGCATACTTACTCACTGCCGGGACGTCCACAACACCGGAGATATTGATACCGCAGTGGCAGACAAACACACCGATTCGCGGTCGTTCCCCGAAGATGTTTGTTTCGGGAATGACTTCCGGTGTTAGCGTCCGGGTGTTTCTGGCCGAACTCAAGGCCGCACCGGCACTGGCCGCTGCAGCACTGGCATCGATAACGGATTGGGGAATGTCTTTGGGGCCCTGGAAAGCACCGCATACATAGATGCCTTTGCGCGATGTTTCAACCGGCTCAAAGGTTTCGGTTTTACAAAAGTTACCCTCGGTCAGTTCGATGCCCAGATCTTGAGCCAGGGCAATGGTTTTAGGATCTATCTGAAGTCCGATGGAAAGTACGATCTGGTCGAATGTTTCGGTTTGCAGGTCTCCCGACTCCGTGACATAACGGACGGAAAGATCATCGCTCCCGTGTAGCGGGTCAATGGAGTGGACACGGCTGCGGACAAACCGCACACCGCTTTCTTTGGCCCTGTCGTAAAAACGCTCGAAGTCCTTGCCGTGGGTGCGCATGTCCATATAGAAAATGGTGCATTCGAGATCGTTTTCACTGTGCTCTTTGGCAATTACAGCTTCTTTAATAGCATACATGCAGCAGACCGATGAACAGTAGGCATTGTCACACCGGTTGAGATCTCTTGACCCGACACACTGGAACCAGGCAATCTTTTTGGGCTCCTTGTGGTCGGACAGACGGACGAGGTGTCCCTCGGTAGGGCCTGAGGCAGACAAAATCCGTTCCATTTCCATGGAGGTGATGACATTGGGGTGTTTAGCGTAATTGTACGAGTCAAACTTTGAAGGATCGAAAGGTTCAAAGCCCGGCGCCAGGATAACCGATCCCACATTGAGTTCGACAATTTCATCTTCCATGGTGTGGTCAATGGCGTCCACTCCGCAGAACTCAGTACATACCTTGCAACCACCGGTTTTGAAATGAACGCAGACATCCCGATCGATGGCCGGGATATTCGGTACTGCCTGTGCATAAGGGACATAAACCGGTTTGCGGCTTTTCAAGCCCATGTCGTATTCAGATGCAATGGGTAAGACATGTTCTTTTTTCGTGATGAGGGTGTTGATTTTATCGAGGGTTATATGACCCGTGGGGCATACGGATGCGCAGGCACCACAGGCCATGCAGACGTCGGTCTGCACATGAAATGGCGTGTCCACCTTCATTTCTACACCACGTCCGGTCAGGCTGATGGCGCTGTTTCCCATTTTTTCACACATGCGCACACACAGACCGCAGAGGATGCAGTCATCGTCTTCTGCCTTAAAACGTGGTTTGTCGATACCGTATTTTTTGGCAAGCTCTTTGAGCATGGGTACGTCCGGGCATCTCGCCAGAAGCAGTTCGACAATGAGCTTGCGGCCCTCATAAACAGCCTCGCTATCCGTGTTGACTTCCATTCCCTCCCATATGGGGTAGTTACACGATGTCACAAACCGGGAACGGCGGCCGTCAAAAAGCTCCACTGTACACAGTCGGCACATGCCTGCCGGTTCGAGCGCTTTATGATGACACAGTGTTGGGATATCAACACCATATTTTTCAGCAACCTGGAGGATATACTGCCCTTCATCACCCTGTACTGTTTGACCATTGAGTTTAAACGTGATCATAAATCTATCCCTTTTGATTATCGTATGGCGATTGCATTAAACTTGCAGGCATCGTAGCAGATGCCGCATTTGATGCAAAGATCCTGATTCAAGGCATGGGG
>JASJGV010000427.1:0-4186 GCA_033791325.1 Desulfobacterales bacterium
GCATCTTCACGATCCCCTTCGAAACCAACCTGGGCATGACTGCCGTCACAGAGCGGTTTATAGCTGGACTCGCCGCACCGGCACAGAGAACAAACCCTCGGTGTCTCGATATTTTTCTGGTCAATTCCAATTAGGTCTGCATCAACAGCCATCAGCGGACTGTATTTGCTAAATATAATTTGGCTTTTCTTCATGTTAATCCTACCTCTTTTGAAGTTTTTAGATAATTGATTTGAAAATAAAATCGTAGGACGATTTTATCGAACACGACGGTGTCACTTCTTCGTGAAAGGCTAAAAAATCTATCCCTGCAGCAAGCTACGGGGATTGCGCTCGCTGTTTCGGTTCACCCTGTCTTTTCTTTTATCAGTGGTTTCAACATGTACAGCAAATCACTCTCCCGCGACGGATATGGAGACATGATGCTCTGTCGGTAGAGGGTTTTAGCAGGTATCCGGTTCAACATGGCCAGACGGATGGTATTGATGATTCCCGATGCATTGTCCGATAGGATGTGTGCACCAAGAAACTCGCCGTTAGGGCCAGCAAGGATTTTAAATGCCGCGTTGGACATGCCAACTCGGCGATACGTTGGCCAAGTGAGGTTTTGTCCAAAACTTTTTATATAAGGGATGGCCTCAAGTTTCAGGGCATCTTCGGTATATCCCACCATGGCATATTGGGGATAGGTAAACAAAATGGCTGGGACCGCTGAATAATCCATTTCAAGCCTGGTACCGTTGTTGAGCTCTCCCAGAATCGTGTTGGCGGCAACCATGGCTTCATAATCGGCTACACGTGCGAGTTGAATTGTTGCCGCACAGTCACCAATGGCGTAAATATGCGGTTGGGATGTTTGCATACTGTCATTCACTACAATACCCCTGCGTGTGTAATCGATACCTGCCCGGTCAAGATCCAAATCATCAATGTCGGCTGCACGACCGGCACCGTTTACGACAATATCGGTGGAGAATGAGGCTCCATCTTTGGTCATCAGGCTAATCCCACCGGCATTTCTTTCGATGGCTGTAATTTGCACACCGTTGTGAACGGCGATACCTTCGGCTTGCGAAGCGTTAACGAGCAAGGAAACCATTTCGGAATCAAATGGTCCCAACGGACGAGAAGTGGCTTCAAGAATAGTGGTCTGCCGGGAATGGCTATCCCCCAGGCGAGCCACAAAATGGGCAAATTCAAAAGAGATGAATCCACCGCCGATAAAAACAAAGCGGTCGGGAATTGACGAAAGGTCCAAGAACTGATCGCTGGTGATCACGTGTTCGATGCCCTTGATAGGGAGAGACATAGAGCGGGCACCGCTGGCGACTATAAAAGACCGTGCTGATATTATACGGGCGCCAATGCCCAGCGTTTGTTCATCCAAGAAATGAGCTGTGCCGGAGATAAGTTCGATGCCGGCTTTTTCAAAGCCGCCTAAGGTATTGCGTGGCACTGTATTCGTAAATTCGTTCTTCTCCCTCAAGAAATCAGCCCAGGAGAAATGTGGACCGGACACAATGCCTTTTCCTGTTAGATGATGAGATTTGGCGATAATCTCTGCACCCTCGTAAAACCACTTCTTTGCTTGACATCCTGCTAGGGCACAAGTCCCACCGGGTTGGTCGCTCTTTTCTATGACGGCCACATTTAGTCCCTTGGAATTCAAATCATAAGCAGCTGTTTGCCCCGCTGTGCCGGTGCCAATGACGACAACATCGTATTTAGTCATAAAAATCCCCGTTGGTATAAAATCTGGTTTTTTTTCTCATCTCCTGCTGAAATCCTTTTTTAATAAATTTCAAATATCAATATTTTTATTAAAATGCAAAATAAAGAATAATCCTTCAATGCAATCGTCAATCGATACCCTAAAAACGGATTACATCCTTGTATACCAGTAATGTGCGTTCAAACACACGTTTCCATGTATAATGGGAAGCAATCTTTTCGGCCTCAGGATCATCAAAATCAGGATTATTTTTTAAAGCAGACATCATTTTGAGAATGCTTTTGGATAAGACAGATTCCAAATAATTTTCGTCTTTTTGATACGGCGTGTCAATGGTTTCTAATGGTGGTAATTGAATCAGATCGATGGTATCTTTTTTTGTGCGTCCAAAAATCTCATCGAAGCCGGACAGGCGGGTGGTGATGATTCGGCACCCGGAAGCCAGGCCCTCAAAGAGTACGAGAGGAAGGCCTTCAAAAAATGAAGGCAGCACCTGTATATGAGCCTTTTGCATAAGCTCAGCCAGAAAAGGATGGCCTACATAGCCATGATTGGTAACTTTCGGACCCAGTTTTTCAGCCAGGTCCATGCAGTGGTTGTATTCCGGTCCGCTGCCGCTGCCCGCCATATGCAAATGCCAGTCGTGATGATTAATTCTATTAAGAGACTTCAACAGCCATATGACGCCCTTGCTCCGATTAAATTTTCCGGCATAGAGAATGTGAACGGTTCCGGGGGTGGGCTTAGGGGCACGGGTAAACAGGGTATCATCATACCCGCCACCGACAACGACAATGTTTTTGGGCGAAATACCATACAAACGACTGATGTCCTTTTTCTGGTCGTTTGTGAGAGCGATCACTTTTTCCAGGTCTCGGCAATAACGTTTTACATAAGATCTTAAGTGTCTGCAGTTATTGTACTGTCTCAAATCGGTTCCGTGACAGGTTGCCACAATGGGCATATTCGGGTAAAGTTTCCTCACCAAGGCCGACAGCAGGAACAGGTGATTGGTGTGAATGATATCAGGATCAAATCGGCTGACAGCGGTTTGGAGCACGTGGGTAAACGCTGCCTTATAGGCCGTCAAGCGTTTACCTTTCAGCTCTTTGAATAATGAGCTTTTGTAGGGCATCACATCCGACATGCCGGGCACAGAAAAATTGAGTGACTCGGAATCAAAAAATACATCGGCGCACGCATTTCCATGCATAACATTCGAAGGGCGGTCTGTTCCTGCAGGCACACCGGCAACCCTGTAGTTTGAGAAACCATGTTTTTCAGATTCTCTGATAATCGACTCAAGATAGAAGCCACTACCGGTCATTTCCGGTCTCTGGCCGATAACATGCAGTATTTTTAGATGTGCCATATGGGTTTATCCGTGGGGCTCCATGTCCATTCACTTCCCTTGATACTGACGATAAGCCAAACGCCATGTTTTAGATTGTTTGGTTCTTCGTGTCGGCCATTGTACGCCAAAATGACCGCACAATCCGCAAAAGGCAGACATCTGGTCCATTAGGTTATCGGATTCTTCCGGTATTTCTTTCCTGCCCATATCATAGCCAAAGACCCGGTCTATGCCACCGGCAATGGCGCACATGTAATATCCTGAAGGTGTCAGGCCAATACCACACTCTTCTATAATGCGGCAGCCACAGGTGAAGTCTGAAAATCGGTTATAAACGGTATCAACAGGTGCCACATTAAACGGTTTAAAAAGATTCATACGTGAAGACTTCAGCGTACTTTTAAGTATAATGGCATCCGGCATCTTTTTGAGAACCTGATGAACGTGGTTTCCAAAAAAATTCGTTCCAAGTTCCAGTCGCACGGAAGGATTATGCTGCGATTGATATTCAATCAATAGGTCGATGATGTCAAAAATGCCCCTGTGAAGCGTTGGTTCTCCACCCAGAATTCGGATACGTTTCCATTCAATTTTTCTCTCAATGCTTTGTTGTATGAAAGCCGCAATATCTGCAACAGGCATTTCTATGTTACTAGGGCTCTGAGCGCATGAGCGATTGCAGTTTATGCATTTCAAGTTGCATTTGTACGTAATGTCCATCTCCGCAAAAGTTCGGCTGGGATGATACTGTCTTCCAGAATGGCAAGAAATAAATGATTGTGCACGCAAAAACTGGTACGTATCGTAAACCAACCTTTTTAACGTAATGTTTCGATGGCGAAGGGGTGTTTTCACGGATGATATTACCTGGTTTTGCCAATTTTCTAAGACCATAAATTATTGCATGCTTACAGCTCACAGCTCAACTTTCGGGTTTCACCATAGATTGAGCGGAATGGGTGATTCAATGGCGATTTGCGCTGTTTGAGCCAATTAGGGAACCTTGCATCAGCGCATGACAATGAATAATCCAATATGAAAACAAGTTCATTTAGCAACCATACCTTTTTAACTATATGGATAGCGCTGATGTTAGGAGC
>JASJGV010000428.1:0-4408 GCA_033791325.1 Desulfobacterales bacterium
ATATGCACTTGTCTGTCGTTATGTTTTCTAGTTGGATCCGGGGAAGCTGTGTGTTTTTGTTGGCCTCTATGTCTATTCCTTTATCTGAAAACAGGGCAGCTGGGGGATCGGGGGAGGGGGGCCTTTCAAGTGTTGTGGCCGACTGAACATGGGTAGAAGGCTGCTCAATTGAATGCGTGGCGACATCGGTTTCACCGGCGCTTGATGTCAGGTAATCGCATATCTGCCCAAGGGTTTTCAAGCTGCCCATGATGTCCGGTGTTACCTGGGGAAGTCCCGGCAGTTGGTCTTCAAGGGTGGAAAGAATTTCGACCCTTTTGATGGAATCGATACCCAGGTCCGCCTCGATATCCATGTCCAGCCCCAGCATGTCTGGTGGATAACCCGTCAAATCGCTGACGATTTGAATCATTACCGTTCTGATATTTTCCGTATTTTCATTCGCGTGTTGCTCCACCTTACCGGGGTTTTGTACGTCTCTGGCCGTGTAGGCATTTTCCACAGGGGCTGCTTCAGGTACCCCCAGGGCATCCACAATTTGTGCCAGGGTTTTGAGGCTGCCCATGGTTTCAGGTGATATGGCGGGAAGATCAGGGAGTGCTTCTTCGAGTGTCGAAAGAATTTCAACCCGTTTGATGGAGTCGATGCCCAGGTCGGACTCAATATCCATGTCAGTACCGAGCATCTCCATGGGATACCCTGTGAGATCGCTGACAATATGCAATAAGGTGCTTTCGATGGAATGCGCCCGGGATTGGGTATCGGAATCGGCATTTGTTGCCGATTCAAGCGCGGGTGTGTCCGGCAGGGCAGGGGATAACTTGCCCGGTTGACTGTTGCTGCTGCCAGGTGTCGTTATATTGTTCGGTGCATCCTTTTCCAGGGGCAGCGGTTCAGCGGGTGGTGACCCTGTTTTGCTTCGATTCAGGGAGTCGGGTGCTTCCGGCGCAGGGGCATACTCCCGGACAATACCCATGGAGGCTTCTGATATCTGCTGGATACTTTCCATCATGCGTTGAAGCGAACGCCCGGCTTCTGACTGGGTCTCAAGGAATTTTTTATGTGCCTCGGTTGTTTGTGCCTGAAGCGCCTGCATGGATTTAAGTCCTTCCTGGACTGTGCGGAGCGCATTTTCGGCAGCCGGTGATACAATGGGTGTTTTCAGTGATTTTTTCATGGTTTTATTAAACGTTTCTGTCTGGTTTTTATCAATAGTGATTCTTTTGGGTTGGTGAAAATTGCGATCTTCTATGGTGTCGTTTTTTTGCCCGGGTGAGGCTTGATCCGGTATTTCTTTACCGGGTTGCCGATAGTTGGCCCCCAGGATCTGCATCTTCATCCGGCGCGCTTTTTTTTGGGGTGCCGGATCTTCCCAGGAGCTTAAACAAACCGGGTGCCCTGATGCTGTTAGAAATGCAAGGGTCCTTGCAAGGTCTGCGATACCGAATGCTTTTCCATTGGAAGTGTCCATGGAAATGACCTGGTGGTTGCGGCCCTTTAAAATCGAATGAACGAGTCCGGTAAGGACGGATTTGGGGCCTACTTCCACAAAGGTGCGAGCATCCTGATCGTACAGGTGCTCGATCTCGGCCATAAAAAGAACCGGCTCCAGTATCTGGTTGCCCAGGATCGATCTGACAGTTGCCATATCCCTGGGGTAGGAATCGGCGGTGTTGTTTGCGAAAACCGGTATGTCGGTGGGCGTTATGGCACAATTATCTAGCGCTTTTTGAAAAGGCTGTACGGCCCCCTTGACCAGAGGGCTGTGAAAGGCGGCAGACACCGGGAGCTGGACACATTGAAACCCTTTATCATTCATCTGCTTCCGGGCGTGGTCAATGGCTTCTTCCGTACCGGCCAGAACCCCCTGTTCCGGGCTGTTTCGATTCGCCAGCACAAGGTCGGGTGTGTTGTCGGCAAATTCACCCAGACTTTCCAGTGGGGCTTGCACGGCCAGCATACTGCCGCAGCCATCCTTTTTTCCGGCTTCGGCCATAGCACTGCCCCGGGAAACAGCCAGGTCAAGAAATGTGGTTTCATCGATCCAGCCTGCAGCGCAAAGTGCTGTGAGTTCACCAAAGGAGTGCCCGCAGGTCACTGCAGGCGTTACGCCAAAGCTTTCCAGCACCCGGCTCATGGCCAGGCTGATGGCACCAATGGCGGGTTGTGCGATATCCGTGCATCGCAGCGACCGTTCCTGGTCCTGGTGTGCCTGCATGTTTTGAGGCGGCACAGGGTAGATATAGTCGGTCAATCGACGACGTGGTCCCAATGCGGTATTGGCCCGTTCCAGCAATTGCAGCACGTCTGGAAATATACAGGTCAGATCCCGGCCCATTCCCACATACTGGCTTCCCTGACCGGGAAATAGAAAGACCGTTTTTTCAGGGGCCGATCTATTGCCAAAGTAGATGTTTTTCACGTGCCAGGGATGTTGGCCGGAATGTGTTTGGAGACCTGAAATCGCATCCTTGACGAGTTGATTCAGGGAATCGTTGGGATCCGTGCCTTTTATGGACAGATCATGGACCATGATTAGTTTGAAGCGATGATCCGGGCGGAACCTGTGCCGGGTTTGCTCGGCCATGCGGGCCCGGTCGTTCAACGAAATATTCCTTATGGCTGCGGTTTTCAGATCTGCCAGTAGCTGGTGAAGCTTCTCGACTCTCTGGGCTGAAAAGGCAAAGATCTCGACGGTTCCATCCCATGAGATGTCTGTTTTCTTCTTGGTGTATTCCTCCATCACGACATGAAAGTTACTGCCGCCGAAGCCAAATGAACTAACACCCGACCGTCTGGGGAGATCCTTTTCGGTAAACCACGGGCGGGCCTGCGAATTGATATAGAAAGGCGATTTTTCCATGTTGAGATCGGGGTCGGGGAATTCGGCTTTCAGCGTCGGGGGCAAAACCTTGTTTTTCAACGCCAGCGCGGTCTTGATGACGGCGGCTGAACCGGCGGCCGCCTTGGTATGCCCGATCATTGATTTTACGGAACCGATGGCACAATGCGCAGGGCGGTCCTTATCATTACCGAAGACTTTTTGCAGTGCTGTGAACTCGACTTTGTCTCCGACTTTGGTGCCTGTTCCGTGTGCTTCGATGTTTCCGATGGTCGCCGGGTCGATCCGAGCGGTCTGATAGGCCAGTCGGATCGCTTTTTCCTGGCCCTCGACTCTTGGTGCATAGATACTTTGGGATTTGCCGTCGCTGGAAGAGCCGAAGCCGTTGATAAGGGCATAAATCCTGTCACCATCCCTTTCGGCATCATCAAGTCGTTTAAGCACCATCATGCCGACGCCCTCGCCGAGTACAGTTCCGTCTGCGTCCTTGGAAAAAGGCCGGATATCGCCTGTGGGTGACAGGATCTGCGTCTTGGAAAAACACATATGCATAAAAATGTCATTGATAGCATCGACGCCACCGGTAACGACCATGTCACATTTTTGCGTTTGAAGCTCTAAAAGCGAAAGATGGAGTGCAGCGAGGGAACTGGCGCATGCCGCATCCACGACGCAATTGGTACCCCCAAGATTCAGGCGGTTGCAAATCCTGCCGGCAACCACATTGCCCAATAAACCCGGGAAGGAATTTTCCTGCCAGGGAACATACGCATCTGAAATCCTGTTCATGACTTCGAGGGCGGTTTTTTCGGGTACACCTGCTTTTTTCAAAGCCTGGCGCCAGATGGGGTGGCCAAGTCTTGCGCCCAGGGGGATGACCAGCTCCTGGGTTCCTGTGACACCCAGAATGACACTAGTGTTGTCTCGGTTAAAATCGACATCCTGACCGTAGCCTGCGTCTTCGAGAGCCTCTTTTGCCGTTATCAAAGCCAGGAGCTGAGACGTATCGGTTGCCTCCAGAGACGAAGGAGGAATACCAAATTCAGAGGGGTCGAAATCAATAGGAGAAAGGAAAGCCCCTCGCCGGCAGTAGACATGATCCGGCATTTTGGGGTCCTTATGAAAGTAATCTTCGGCTGACCAGTGTGTCTGGGGTATGTCTTGAATGGCATCTTTCTTCTGGTAAAGAAGCTGCCAGTATGCTTTCAAACCGGGAGCACCCGGAAACAGGCACCCGAGCCCTATGATGGCGACGGGTGCATTATGGGGCATATTTTTATTTTCTATGGGCATATCAATCTTATAATATGTTGTAAATATTATAAAAATCAAGAGGCGCTTCAAACCACTGCCCCTTGAATCCTTATTTCAGAGTAGCATGTTGGGTAGAACCTATATAATATAATGTATAATAAGGACATTATCAAGGCTTGACGCTAAAAAAATAACTTGTTATATTGGTATCACAACATAACAATAGGCCATGGAGATCAACATGATTCGATTCTATCTCAACCGTGAGCTTTCCACCCGGTTGGGTTTCAAGTTGTCCCGCTGGAAACGATG
>JASJGV010000429.1:0-3064 GCA_033791325.1 Desulfobacterales bacterium
GTACCCGAGGCCGGATATATAATTGAGCAGGGCATCGAACCAGACATAGGTGACATAATCCTTGTCAAAGGGGAGGGTGATGCCCCAGGAAATTCTGGATTTTGGTCTGGATATACAGAGATCTTCCAAGGGTTCCTTTAGAAAAGCCAGCACCTCGTTTCGGTAGCGTTCCGGGCGGATAAAATCGGGATTATGTTGGATATGTTCGATCAGCCAGTTCTGATAACGGCTCATTTTGAAAAAATAATTCGATTCCTTGATAATTTTCGGCTCCACCTCGTGGTCCGGGCACTTACCGTCGATAAGTTCACGTTCCGTGTAGAAGCGTTCGCAGCCAAAACAGTAGAGGCCTTTATATTCCGAAAAATAGATGTCTCCGGAAGCGTGTATTCTGCTGAGCACCTGCTGCACAATGGCCATGTGGGAAGGATCCGTGGTACGGATGAAGTGGTTGTTGCCAATATTGAGTTCCGGCCAAAGATTCCTGAATAAGTCACTGATTTTGTCGACATATTGCTTCGGGTTGAGACCTTCCTTTTCGGCGGCCTGGTAGATCTTGTCTCCATGTTCATCGGTTCCCGTCAGAAAAAAAGTTTCGTCCTGTCGCATGGCGTGGAACCGGGTGGCAACATCGGCGATGATCGTGGTATAAGCATGCCCCAGATGTGGCCTTGCGTTGACGTAATAGATAGGTGTTGTGATGTAGAAAGGGGTGGTCATATATGCTCCTGCTTGTTTATTCAGCCTTAGGTCGCTATCAATTGAACTAGGCTGGAGATGTTTAGCGTTACCATTGCTGTAGCCATATAAATCTTAAGCATGAAATTCGAAATCCCAAATAATCTCAAATGACCCAAATTCGAATGATCAAAACAAACCGTACCGTGTTCGAGTCAATGTTTCGTTTTGGTCATTTGAGTATTCGGTAGTTAGATTTGTTTCGTATTTTGATATTCGAATTTAGGGCTTGTACTAATTATCGATATCATCCACGCCTATTTCCATCTCGGATCCATCGCCCAGACGGATGGCAATGCGCCTGCCGATGACATTGTGCCGGATCACCTTACCTGTTTTATCCCTGGTACGGATGGTCTTGCCTACCTTGGGAAAACTGGATTTTAGTTGTTGATATGTCTTGTTTTCATAGGTCAGGCAGCACATCAATCGACCGCATTGGCCGGAAATCTTGGTCGGATTCAACGACAGACCCTGCTGCTTGGCCATTTTGATGGAAACAGGTTCAAATTTTTCGATGAATGCGGAACAGCATATTTCACGGCCACAGCGCCCGATACCACCGCACATCTTTGCCTGGTTTCGGATACCAACCTGGCGCATCTCGATTCTGGTTCGGAACTCCTTGACGAGGCGTTTCACCAGTTTGCGAAAATCTACGCGACCATCCGCCGTAAAAAAAAATGTGAGACGGCTTGCATCGAAGGTGCTTTCAACGGAGAAGAGGTTCATCTTGAGTTTGTCTTCTCTAATACAGTTCATGCAAAAGGTATATGCGCGTTTTTCCAGACCCAGATTGGTGTTTCTCTGCCGGTGATCTTTTTCATTGGCAATTCGATAGACTTTTTTCAGCGGCCGGCCGGTTCCCGGCGAATCTTGCGGCACCGGTGGTATTGCAACAAAACCGAAACCGAGACCCTTTTCCGTTTCGACAATCACCTCGTCGCCTTCGTTCAAGACAAAGGCACCACAGTCAAAATGATATATTTTTCCAGCCGATTTAAATCGGATGCCTACAACTTTTTTCATGATCGAACTCCGTGAGTTTCATCATCATGACATCGAGTGTCAATCTTGGGTTTGCATTGCCGTTGATCTTTTCCTGTGCAGATTGAACGGCGTCATATGCCGAGAGAAGATCATCCATGGCGGTCTCTTCCGAAATCCGTTTCAAGGTGTGGGATAAATCCTTGTTGACGACCATGTCGGGTGACAGTTGATAGATCATTAAATCCCTGAACCATATCCTGAGAACCTCCAGCGTACTTTCAACCCGGTCTTTTTTTTGAGCCAGTTTTTCAGAGAAAGCCAGCAGGGTTGTTACACGATCCAGGGGTGGTTGACTGGACGGCCCCTTTTCCATCACTCGCAAGATCCACGCTCTCTGCTCGAACCATCCGGTTGCCACAAGTGAGAGCGCCCGCGTGAGGCTGCCTTTTGCCAATGTTGCCAGCAGGTCTGCTTCCCGGGCAGATATTCCTTCTTTGGCCACGAGAAAGTCCGTTAGGACCTCATGTGAAATCGGGTTGAATCGAATGTGCTGGCACCGCGAAGCGATCGTGGGAAGAAGATCATGCAAATGGTGAGCGGTAAGGACCAGGACGGTTCTGTCCGGCGGTTCTTCGAGTACTTTGAGCAGGGAATTACCGGCTTCCGGATTCAAGGCGTGTGCATCGGAGATGATCACGACCCGGTGTCTCGCTTCATAGGGTTTCATGGCGAGCATCTGGCAGAGGTCGCGAATTTGCCCTATCCGGATATGAGCCCTGTCCGGTTCTATTGAAATAACATCAGGGTGGTTTCCGGAGATGATTTTCTTGCACGATTTACACCTGCCGCATGGCGATGCCGGTCCATCTTCCGCTTTATGATCAATGCCTTTGCCTGAAACCGGTTGATTCGAAAATTCGGTTGCCAGGCAGTTGCAGGCCATGGCAAATACGTTTGCGGCTTCTTTCTTCCCAAGGCCTTCAATACCTGTAAAAAGCAGCGCGTGGGGGATTTTCCCTTTCCGGATAATACGCGACAGAAGTCTGACAGGTTTTTCCTGATCGACTATGGATTCAAATCCCGGCACAAATTTAATAATCTACCCGCTCTTTTAGCTCTTTGCCGGATTTGAAAAAAGGGAGCTTCTTGGGGTTGATTAACACCTTTTCGCCGGTTTTCGGGTTTCTGCCCATATAGCTAGTGTAGTTTTTTACATAGAAGCTACACAGGCCCCGAATTTCAACCCGCTCTCCACGAGCCAAGGCTTCCGCCATGTGATCAAAAAACATCTGAACAACTTTGGCGGCTTCAGATTTGGATATATTTGCCTCTTTCT
>JASJGV010000430.1:0-3448 GCA_033791325.1 Desulfobacterales bacterium
GCTATCACTGCCGAACCATTTTCTCCAGACTTGACTCTTCTCGCTCTCTGGAAGAGTATTGTAGGATTTATTAAGAATTGAATAGAGAAGTGGAAATTTCCTGCTGACTGCAAATTCAGACCCCGTGGGGGTTGGAAATCCAGGCGGGTCAAAACTTCCCTTACGGTTGACACCATTGATGAAGCTATCACGCAAAATAAATTCACCTGAGTGTAGTTCCTGTACGGCGGCATCTGCCTCGCCCGAGGCTACCAGCCGGAGCATTCCCTCGGCGTCGTCCGCTCTGATAATTTTTGCATCGGGCAGATATTCTTTTATTACGGGCTCAAAACCGTAGCCTTTATAGGAGGCAACAACCTTGTTTTCCAGGGAAGCCACATCATGTAAGTCCGAACGTGAGGCTCTGGCAAAAATTACCATCTGTATTTTCATGACATTTTCTGAGAAATACATGAAGCCTGCTCGTTCTTCACTATGAATCATTGCAAGAATTGTGTGAAGCTCTCCGCTTTCTACCCTGGATAAATTCTCAGCCACGGGTTTCATGGAAAAATCTGCAGTGAGTCCCGCCTGACTGACAATGAATTCCATCATATCGACCACGTAGCCTTGCACCCTTCCATTTTCTGAAAACATGTATGGCGGAATTGGAGAGACTCCGACCTCAATACGTGGATTAGCCTTTAACCAGGCTTGTTCTTCGGTCGTCAGGTTCAACGCTTGCTGTTTTGCTGAATCATAGCCCCATTTTCGCCGAATGGATTCAATCTCTTCGGCTGAGATAGACTTAAGCCCCTTGTTTAGAATAGAAACCAGTTGCGGCCAGTCATTTCGAACAGCCATGACATTAGGGGTGGGATGCTCATAAAACTGAAATGATGCGATAAGTTCATAGAATTGATACTTGCTCAGGAGATAGCTGCTTCTCGATGACCCGATATAGAGATCAGCAGTACCGTTTCTAACACGCTCCAGTCCTTCCCGACTATTATTGACTTTGACAAGGCTTGATCCAGCCCCATAGAGATCTACCAGTTTTTGGGAAAAGAATACTTTGTCGATTATCGCAATCTTTTTCCCCGCCAGATCAGAGGGACCCGTAAAAGTGAAGCCTTTTTTTGTAAAGACCGTCGGGTAGCTGTTCATGTAAGGCTTTGTTTTCAGCCACCCATATTTATCGGCATGACCGGGATGTATCGACAGAATACCGCCAAGCTCCTTCTGATTTACTTGTCTGATGAGATCTGGAATAGGCTTGATCGTGAGCTTGATATCTGTTCCGAGGCGTTGATTCAAGAGAGCAAGAACATCGACCAGGGTACCGCGATAGCTCCCATCTTCATTAACGATAACCGCGGACTCAAAAGCATCGATAAACCCCAACGCGATGTTCGGGTGTTCAGCAAGCCAATTACGTTCATTGGCTGTAAGAGACACCTTCTTTCTCACCTCTTCAGGGGTCAATACCCTTCCATTTGGAACCCATCTTGAGATAATCGCGTTAAGATCAGCATCGGAAAAGCTTGACAGTCCTTTACTCAGGATTCCCGCAAACATTGCCTTACCGGGTTGAATCGCCATCACAACTTGTTCGGAAAAGTCGGCAAAGATATATTTTGTGGCAATATCGTAGAATTGATATTTCGATATAAGGTAGGTGTTGTGAGACACGCCGATGTAAATATCAGCCGTGCCGCTTTCAAGACTTTTTAGACCTTCAAGGGCATTTCCCACCTTCAGGATGCCGGCTGCCCCCGGGTATTTATCGAGAATCTTTTTGGAAAAATGGGCACCATCCAACACGGCAACAATTCTTCCTGCGATTTGTTCCGGTCCACTGATCAGTTTATCACGACGTGCAAAGATTACCGGATAATTACGGAAGTATCCTTTGCTTTTTGCCATCCCGAGTTTATCTGCATATTCGGGGTGCAGATTGCAAATACCATCAATTTCACCGCTTTTCGCCTTGGCCAACAGCTCCTTTAAAGGATAGGCGGACCGATTAATGCCCGCGTTCAGGCGGCGGTTAAGCTCATTGACTAAATCGACAATAATTCCTGTAAGACTACCGTCCTGCCCCACGATTAATTGCGGTTCGTGGCTATCTACGTAACCAAGACGGATCGTGGGATGTGCTTTCAGCCAGACCTGTTCCTCAGGCGAAAGTTGAATCGTGGCGGTTTCAGAAAGGGGAGACGTCTTTTGCGCTCCGGCAACACCACTCCCTGAAAATAAAATAAGCGTAAATGCGGCAGACAGGAGGAAGGTATAAATCACTCCGAACCGCTTCAAGCAACATCTCGGAAAACCATGATCAGTGGATATTGCGCATCGGTGCAGCTTGGTGCGTAAAAATGTGCCTATAATTGTTTGGTCTGTCACACGTCACCTTTTCAGCAAATAGCGTTAGGCTATATCGAAATAATCATGCCATCGGAACCCAGCAGTATCACTTTGTAAACCAAATGAAGTCATCGGCCTTACAGCCATGCCGCATAAATTATCCTAATTATCTATCAAGTAATATTGGGAAGATCAATGGGAAGTGTTTCAGACGTATGATTGCATAATGTGGGCTAACTAACAGAACAAAGTTTGGCTTACAAATGCAAATGACAACCGAACACCCCGTGGCGGACTTAAAGATTAGACCCAATATGGGAGTTTCACAAATTTGTAGGTTATGATTGAGTCAATGAACCGGAAAAATCTTGAGGTACGATCAAGTCTTAGCATGCCCAGCGCCCTATTCGGCAGAAGACTACTTTATGAAACTCAGGATAATTAGAAAATCAGGAGGGGTTGTCTTTGAGACATGAAAAATGGAACAGAAAAAGCGTACCCTGTGGCTTGCTGCAAGGTACGCTTCTATCTCAATTAGCTTTAAAATGAAAACTCTTTTTCAGGAACATGTGGAATCAGGCCCCTGATTTCTGCTTAGCCTTTTCCCAGTCTTCCAACTCAACACCTTCTGCAACATCTTCCCAACCTGTGATCATGGCTTTGGTGTGAGCAAACAGGGTATGCCCGGTGGTGGTCATGTAGACATGCACAATGACAAAAGAAAAGATGGAAAAAGCGCCTGCCAGGTGAATCCAGGCGACAAGTGTGAGAGAAAGACCTGGAATCCCCCAGCCCAGCCAGGAATTATAGCCCCAGTAGAGAAAACCGGTAATCATCATTACCGGGAGAAGAAGCGCCGCCAGGTTCAGATAGACCAGCCGCTGAAGGGGGTTGTGCTTGGCCTCTTTTCGTTTGGGAAACGGGTGGGTCTCCCCTCGAAAAATACCATAGGCATAATACCGGACCACTTCGATCATTTTCTGGGTTGTGGGGATGTACTGTTTCCATTCCCCGGTTGTAAACACCCAGAAAACAAAGAATGCAAATGCAACCAGCCAGGTGAGACCGGCAAAATTGTGTACCTTGACGGCTGTGTGAAACC
>JASJGV010000431.1:0-4632 GCA_033791325.1 Desulfobacterales bacterium
TTTATGTGACCCAATGGGCCCCCATTTTTTTGTTACAAAATAATTAAAGACCTACAGAGAATTCTATAAGTCTTTAATTTAAAATAAATACTATGGAGCCGACGCGCGGACTTGAACCGCGGACCTGCTGATTACGAATCAGCTGCTCTACCAGCTGAGCTACGTCGGCTATTGGCCAATTAAGAATAGGTTGCAGTACTTTGTTTATGGTTCAAAATCAAGAAAAAACTTACCTGGCGCAATTAATTGCATCCATACACAGCCGTAATGAAGGGATCGATTGCATCGGGCTGCAAAAGACGGACAAGGCGTACCTGATTTCAAAGCTTTACCGGCGTTTTCATGAACCCATGGTGGTGATCGTATCGTCTTCCAAAGACGGCCGTCGGGTATGTGATGAACTACGTTTTTTCCTCGGATCCGAAGCCTCTGCGGTGCAGTATTTTCCACCCTATAATCTGTTGCCGTATAAATTCCTCACTTCGGACAGCGAAACAGCCGCCAATCGAATCCGTGTGCTCTACAACCTGGTGAACCAGGGAACCCCGCCCGTCATTGTGACCACCATAGACGGCTTGATGAAAAAGACACTGCCCAGGGATTCGCTGGGCGGATACGCAGAGTTGACTATGGCCGGCGAGGAGATTGATCGGGAAAAACTTATCGAAAAATTGGAAGCCGGCGGATATGAACGGGCCGCCATCGTCGAGGAGCCGGGGGATTACTGCGTAAGGGGTGGTATTCTGGATATTTTTTCTCCCCTGTATCCACAGCCCCTGCGGATGGAGTTGTTTGGCGACCTGGTGGAGTCCCTGAGATTTTATTCGCCTGTGAGTCAGCGAACAGTCAAACAGGTTCAGGAGGCGGTCATTCTTCCTGCCAAAGAAGCCATCCTGGACAGGCATCATCTTCCCGGTTTGATCGGCCGCATCCGGGAGGAGGCTTCGCGTTTGGACACCCCTGTCACGACGGTCAGGACAGTGATTGACCGCCTGAAGACCGAGGGTCTAAATTCCGGATCGGAAAACCTGATGGCCCTCATCGATTCCAAACTCGAGACCCTGTTTGATTACACAGGAGCCGATACGCTCTATGTTGTGGCGGACTTCGAGCAGGTGAAGGCGGCGGCCGAGGCATTCGAAAAGCTTGTTCGAAAGCAATTTGAAACCGTCATGGAAGAGGGGGGATTTGCAGTGCCGCCCGAGAAGACCTACCTGGGTTGGGAGGCGGTCCATTCGGGTTTGACATGCTCAAAGGCCCTGATGCTTAAAGCCATTTCCATGCTTGATGGTGAAGAATCATCCATGCCGGTTCCTTCCCGGTACAATCTTCAGGTGCATGACAACACGGAACTCATAGAGGCATTGAGGCATCCCCAATCCCTGGATACACCGCTGTCGCCTCTTGTGGAATGGATTGAACGGTACCAGGAAAGGGGCTATCTCACGGTGATTGTCTGTGCCTTTTCATCACAGGCCGAGCGAATCAGGTCCATGCTTTTGCCATACCCTATTCAGGTTTTGTCCAGGGAAACATTTCCTGCCGGGCATGCGTTAAAAGATCATCAAAAAAAACCGGTTTGCCTGTGCGTGGGTGATATCTCAACCGGTTTTGTCTGGCCTGAGGCATCGATCGCCCTTATAACGGCCAATGAAATATTCGGAACGCGCCGTAAAGGAACGGCTGCCGGAAAATCCCGTATCCAAAAGCAGTTGCTGAGATTCGAAGACCTCAAGATTGATGACCTCGTGGTGCACGACGAGCACGGTATCGGTCAGTACAAGGGCCTCACCAAACTGACGGTGGAATTTGCAACCAACGATTATCTACTGATCATCTATAAGGACGACGATCGGCTTTATCTGCCGGTGGACCGCATGAATTTGATCCAGAAGTACATGGGTGTGGATGGTGTGGTACCGGTGGTCGACAAGATGGGGGGTAAATCTTGGGACCGGATGAAAACCAAAGCAAAAAAATCGACAATCCTGATTGCCAAAGAGTTACTCAAGCTCTATGCAGCCAGAAAGGTGCACAAAGGCTTTTCCCACCGGTCTGTCGAAAGAGAGCTCCAGGATTTCGAAAATGGGTTTCCTTTCGAAGAAACCGCCGATCAGTTGAAAGTTATCAAGGAGGTCCTGCACGATATGGGAGAGTCCGTGCCCATGGATCGACTGGTATGTGGTGATGTGGGTTACGGCAAGACAGAGGTGGCGCTTCGGGCGGCATTTGTATCTGTATACAATGGCAAGCAGGTAGCCGTACTTGTCCCGACGACGGTTTTGGCTGAGCAGCATTTTGCAACATTTTCGGAACGCTTCAAGGATTACCCCGTCAATGTCGCCTGTTTGAGCCGATTCCGGTCAAGGCAGGAGCAGCGGAAAATTGTGAACGATGTCAGGGAGGGAAAAGTCGATATTGTTGTCGGCACCCACAGGATTCTCCAGAAAGATATTTCCTTCCAAGACCTGGGTCTGTTCGTCATCGATGAAGAACACCGGTTTGGTGTGCGGCACAAGGAGGCCCTAAAAAAAATCCGGACCACCGTCGATGTTCTGGCCCTTACGGCCACACCCATACCCAGAACGCTGCACATGTCCCTGATCGGCATACGGGACATCGATCTTATCGAGACGCCACCGGAAGACCGGCATGCTGTTGTGACATATGTATCCGAGTTTACAGATGGAATTGTAAAGGATGCCGTTACGAAGGAGCTTCAGCGGGGCGGACAGATATTCTTTGTCCACAACAGCATCAACAGTATTGAAAGAATGGCCGTCCGTCTGAAATCCATCGTTCCTGACGTTCGACTGGACATCGCTCATGGCCGAATGCCGGAGAGGGAGCTGGAAAAGGTCATGCTCCGATTTGTCAACAAAGAAATTGACATGCTTGTGTGCACGACGATTATCGAATCGGGCCTCGACATACCTTCTGCCAATACGATTTTTATCAACCGGGCGGACCGTTTCGGTCTGGCACAGATGTACCAGTTGCGTGGTCGTGTGGGGCGCGCGGAGGAGCGTGCTTATGCATACCTGTTTATTCCCCCGGAGAGCTACATTACCCGCGATGCGTTAAAGCGTCTGAAGGTATTGATGGACCACAGCGATCTGGGATCCGGATTTCAGATCGCCATGAGCGATCTGAAAATTCGGGGGGGTGGAACCATTCTTGGCGCCTCGCAATCAGGCCACATTGCGGCTGTCGGTTATGATATGTTTTTGAAACTCATGGAAGAGTCGGTTTCCGAGCTGAAGGGCGAACAGCCAAGAGACGACATTGAACCGGAAATCAATCTTCCCATATCCGCCTTTATTCCTGAACACTATATCGCCGACATCGATCAACGACTTTCAGCCTACCGCCGGCTGTCCAAAATTTCCGATAAGGATGAAATTTCCGCTATCAAGGAAGAACTTATCGATCGCTATGGAAAGCTGCCGGAAGAAGTCTCAAATCTGCTTCTGAAGATTGTGTTTAAAGTCCTGGCGGTAAAAGCAGGCATCAGGAAGCTAGATATCGCAGGGAACCATCTGGTGCTTCACATATCCAGCCGGCACCAGGCCAATCCCCAGGGTATTGTCGATCTGGTTCTTTCAGAAAAGGACCGGTTTCGATTGACCCCCGATCACAAATTGAAGGTCGTACTGTCCGATCGGAATAAGACCGGCGTTTTGACCCAGACTAAATACATCTTGAAAGAAATAGCGCATCATGTTAACGCCTGATCACCTTATTCAAGCCTATTGAGGTGCGAAGAAAATGGATACCATTCCTTTTTTGAGCGAAAGCGGGGGCGTTTCATGCAGCAAGGTCAGTGGCGTTACCGATGCCCTGGTATATTGTGGGCAATTCTGGTTGTATGGGCCGGTCTTTTTGGCTGTTCGGACTCAAAGGGACCGGTGTCTCCGGACGTTTTGATTCAGATAAATGACAGTGTTGTCACGGTGGAGGCCTTTGACAGGGCGGTGGAGGAGACCACAGCTGATTTTCCCACGGATATGGCTATAGATGCGGAAATATTGGCCGATATTCAGTTGCGCATCCTGAATCAGCTTACCGAAAGATTGATACTTCTGGAAAGAGCCAGAGAACTCAACATACAGGTCGATGATGCGGAATTAGATGGTGTGATTGCATCCATCAAATCGGATTACCCCAAGGGTGAATTTGATCAGGTGCTTATTGAACAGGCCGTATCATATAATAAGTGGAAAAACGATTTGCGTATTCGTCTGCTGATGGAAAAGGTTATCGATCATGAGCTGAATCCTCGGATACACATTACACCGGAAGAGATTTCCGACTATTATGAAGCGCATTATAAAACATTGGAATCAGATGCGGATAAGGAAACGGATGTTTCCAACATTGAAGCCATTATCGTTCAACAGGTGCGAAATAGCAAAAAGGAAGCCATGTATCGTGATTGGATGAAGGCTTTGGAAAAACAATATACATTGAATGTCAACCAGGCGGCGTGGGATCGAATGATGACTCGACCCTGACGAAGCAGCACGGATTAATATAAAAGATGACCAGGTATTTAAATCTAAAACGTATCACACAGCGACTCATGTGGCTTTGTATGTGTCTAATTGGATTTGCCGGGGGGACGCCTGCCGG
>JASJGV010000432.1:0-3670 GCA_033791325.1 Desulfobacterales bacterium
CATTACAGGGCAGTCTGTCCAATTTTGCCGCGGGGTTCCTGATGATCATCTTCAAACCGTTCAAAGTGGGAGACTATGTAGAGATAGCCGGTGTTGACGGAACCGTCGAGACGATCCAGATTTTTACCACCACCCTGAAAACACCCGATAACAAGACCGTAATCATCCCCAACTCCAGCGTCACCGGAGACAACATCGTGAACTGGACCGTAAAAGGAACACGCCGTGTCGACATGGTCTTTGGAATCGGTTACGAGGATGATATCAACAAAGCCAAACAGATCATGGCCGATCTCCTTGGCAAAGATGACAGAATTCTGAAAGATCCGCCCACGCAGATCGCCGTATCCGAACTGGCTGACAGCAGTGTCAATTTTGTTGTACGCCCCTGGGTAAGCATTGAAAACTATTGGGGTGTCTATTTCGATGCCATGGAAAATATCAAGAAAGCCTTTGACGAGGCGGGCGTTTCCATCCCCTACCCCCAGCAGGATGTGCATATGTATGACCACAAAGAATAAATTCGTTTTACGAATTTATAATTCGTGATCTTGTCGCTTTCTTATCTGGATCATCTCTCTTGGAGATGATCCTTTTTTTTTATTGCCACCGTGTGGTGGTCGATGTTATTGTTCGGGCCTATATAGGGGTTGTCAGAAAAACGTTCCGATTGAGGATCGTTTTTCTGTTACAAACCCTTATGCCGCCATCCTGTTTTCGGAACATTATTATGACAAGCGGTATAAACCAAAAGGATGTATCGCTATAGGCCGATGGGTGATTCCTATGCGCCCGTGAAACTGTCTGAGATCTTTAGAGACCGTTATTCTGAACAGATTGAGAATTAACCCATGTAATCACATACAGCCAAATAAGATAGAATTCATCTTCAAGAGATGGCTCTGTTCGGAATTACGGCCTCTTAAGAGCGAGTTTTCCACGGATGCATAGGGATTATCGAGCGGCCGCAATATCCCCCTTCTTTTTGTTTATGGTTCCATAATTTTTGACTAATTTTAAAGGTACACGCCATGAAGCCCAATAGTTATCCCATTACCCGAAGAGAATCCATCAAGAAAATACTGAAGTTCTCCGGCGGCATCGCTCTGGCGAGCGTCCCTGCCCTACCCTTTAATCCACCCCGGTCCGCCCTGGCAGGTAACAGGCAGGAATCGTTCATCGTCGATGCCACCGGCCGGACACCCGGTTATGCCATCAGAGATTTGACGCGAAAAACCTTTGAAGCAGCCGGTGGCATACAGCAATTTATATCCAAAGGCGACGTCGTTGTCATCAAACCCAATATTTCATGGGCACGAGCCCCCCAGCTGGCGGCCACCACCCACCCGGAGGTATTAAAATCCGTTAACGAGCAGTGTCAGGAGGCCGGTGCCAAAAAGGTTCGAATAGCCGATCACACCATTCATGGCGCAAGACGGTGTTTCGCTGTTACTGGAGCGGGAACCGTTGCCAAGGAAACCGGTGCAGATCTTGTGTTTCCAAGGTCCTCCCTCATGCGGGAAATGAAGCTGAATGGACACCGCCTGGATGTGTGGCCGGTTTTCACTCCCATCGTCGAGGCAGACAAACTCATCACCCTGCCGGTTGCAAAAGTCCACGGTTTAAGCGACCTGACCCTGGGGATGAAGAACTGGATCGGCGCTGTTGGCGGTAGACGATACGCGCTTCACCAGGACATCCACCAGACCATTGTCGATCTGGCCCAGTTTTTCAAACCAACCATCACCCTCATCGATGCCACGCGTGTAATGACCAAAAATGGACCGTCAGGCGGTAGCATGGCCGATGTGGCCGTCATGAACCGGCTTATCCTGAGCAACGATCCTGTAGCGGCAGATGCACGGGCAGCCGGGCTTTTCGGTTATACACCGGATGATATCGGGTTCATCCGCCTGGGCAGGAAATGGCAGCTTGGCACCTATGACGTTGACATTCCTCTGCAGCGCGAGGTTTTTGTTTGAAACCAAAATACCTGATCTGGATACGTCGAGGGAGCCAGGCATTTTTCTTGTGCCTCTTTTTGTTTCTGCTGGTGGAGAGCCGCCTACCCCAGGACATCGTTGTCGATTACTCCCAGTCCATGGAAGAAACCCGTGATATACGTATTGAACAACCGATCACTTTTTTCTTCCAGATCGATCCCCTCGTATGGCTGACATCGCTCATTTCGGGTCACCTGTGGATCAAAGGGTTTGGCTGGGCCATGGCTATCCTGTTAGTAACGCTTTTATTGGGCCGGGTTTTCTGCGGATTCATCTGCCCGTTCGGAACCATCCACCACATAATCAGTTATCTAAAACCGTCTCTCAAAGGAGAACAACTTTTTCAGGCCAACCGCAGGACAACATCTCAAAAAATAAAATATGCTGTATTGGTGACCGTGCTTTTTTCATCCTTGTTCGGTCTCAATATCGCTGGCTGGATGGATCCTGTTTCCTTTCTTTTTCGATCCCTGGCACTGGCTGTTGTACCGGGCCTTGGAAATGGGCTGGCCGAATTTTTTGGTCTATTGGCCGGCAGCGACATCAAAATTCTAAATATGATGAGTTACGGTGAGGTGTTGGTCTGGCCGGTTTTTGGATTTGACTTCAAATCCTTCCAAACCGGTTGGATCATCGGCATGCTTTTTCTTGTCACTCTCTTTCTCAACCGGGTAAAACCGCGCTTCTGGTGCCGGACACTTTGCCCCCTGGGTGCCTTGCTTGGGTTATTTTCCGGGTTCAGCCGTCTCCGATTGGATAAAGATTTTAACACGTGTACGCAATGCCGGAAATGTGTCATGACTTGTCAGGGAGCCGCAGAACCGATTCCCGGTGTTGACTGGCAACCCGCTGAGTGCCTGACCTGTTTCAACTGTTTTGATACATGCCCTGAAAACGCCCTGAAATTCACTTTCCATCGACCCGGAAAAGAGCGCAAGTTGCCGGATATGGGCAGACGGGCGCTGCTGGGAGGGTTGGCCGCCGGCGTATCACTGCCGTTTTTTGGAAGTCTTGACGGAAATATCCATTCGGTATCCCACGCCAATCTCATCAGACCGCCCGGTTCTGTCACGGAAAATGAATTTCTAAAACTTTGCCAGCGTTGCGGCCTCTGTATGAAAGCCTGCCCCACCAACGCAATCAACCCCAGCTTTACCGAAGCCGGTATGGCCGGTTTCTGGACCCCGACCCTGTTGATGACCCACGGATACTGCGAACATACCTGTACCCTGTGTGGATCTGTCTGTCCGACCCAGGCAATTCAGGAGATCTCCAGCAGGCAAAAGATCGAAACACCCATTCGCATCGGGTCGGCCCATTTTGATCGGGGAAAATGCCTCCCCTGGTCCGGTAACGGTCCCTGTATCGTTTGTGAAGAGCACTGCCCCACATCGCCCAAGGCAATTTATCTTCTTGAAGACTGGGTTGAGGCTCCCAATGGAAAACGCTTGAAAGTCAAACTGCCCCAGGTGGACTTAACACGATGCACCGGTTGTGGTATCTGTGAGAACAAATGCCCTGTCAGGGGCAAACCGGCCATACGGGTCATTTCCGCCGGAGAATCACGGTCAACTAGAAATCAGATAATACTTTGAATAAATTCGCCTTGCGAATTTATATGACGCGACGATGTCGCTTAAAAGCATAAAGGAGACAGAACAACTTGA
>JASJGV010000433.1:0-2623 GCA_033791325.1 Desulfobacterales bacterium
TGGCCGCGGCACCGGTAAATGCCCCTTTATCATACCCGAAAAGCTCACTTTCAATGAGATCCTTTGGAATCGCAGCACAATTGACCGTTGCAAGGGGAAATTTGAAATTGGGGCTGTTGTAGTGGATGGCGCTGGCAATCAACTCCTTGCCTGTTCCGGTCTCACCCTGAATCAGCACCGGTGTGTCCGGGCTCTTTGCCACGGTTCTGATAAAATCCATTACATCCTGAATGGCGTTGCTTTCGCTGATGAAGCACGGGATATGTTCTTTTAAATGCGTTTTCTGCAGCGCCTGTACCTCTTTCCGCAAGCGGATGGTATCCAGCGCGTTTTCAATGGTAATTTTGAGGCTGTCCAGGTGCAGCGGTTTGACCACATAGTCATAAGCACCGGTCCTCAAAGCAGAGATGACCGTGTCAATATCGTCAAAGGCGGTAACCATGATGACCATCACTTGTGGATATTCGGCTCTCATTTTCTTCAAGGCATCCAAACCGGACATACCCGGTAGACCAATGTCCAGAATGACCAGATCCGGCGAATCTGTTTGCAAGGCATCGAGAGCGTCCTCTGCGTTGGAAAATGCCGCAGCCTGGTAAACCTCATCAAACGCCATCATGATACTATCCCGGATGGTTTTCTCATCATCAACTATGTATATTGAATATTTAATCACTGGAATGTGCGTCCTTTCTAATGGGAATTTCAAGCCGAAACTCGGCACCACCCAAAATGCCTTTATCGATTGCCAGGGCACCGTTATGATCGGTTGCAATCCTGTGGCAAAGACTCAGTCCGATACCGGTTCCATCGTTTTTGGTTGTAAAAAAAGGGTCGAAAACCTTGTTTTTGAGTTCCATGGGCACACCAGGCCCCGAGTCGGAAACCTTGATGAAAACATGATCCACTGCTACACCGGTTCTGATGGCAATCTTTTTTCCCGCATCCATTTTTCGCATAGCTTCGGCGGCATTATTGATCAAATTCAGTACGGCTTCCTCTATAAGATGGGGATCTGCATAACAGTTAGGTATATTATCGGCAAATTCTTTTTCAATCGCTATACCACTCTTACGCATGGTCACTGCGGTCAAGTTCAGGGCATCTTCAACAGGTTTATTAATCTGGATATGGACAAAATTGGGTTTTCCAGGTTTTGCGAAATCCATGACTTTTTTAATCACCGATTCAATTTTTCTTGATGCCGATTGTAATTGGTCGATAACCTGAACCACCTTAGGCCGGCTGTCGGGTCTGTCAACCAGCTTCTCCAAGGCATCCAGATAAATATTGATTCCTGAAAGGGGGTTTCTTATTTCGTGGGCAATACCGGCTGCAACCCTGCCCAGAGAAGCCATCTTGTCCTGTCTGAAGAGAAGCTGCTCCAGTTCCATGCTCTTGGTCATATCAATCATATTGACCAGGACCGATTCCCTGCCCTGGTAGTCAATGAACATCATCCGGCAGAAAACACGCTTGAGAACACGCAGGTTTCTGTCGCCGCTCGCTGGATACAAGCGGAAATCAAGGTCTTGTTTTGGAACTTTTCCTATCTGGATATCATGGTTGGCCTGCAGGACTGTTTCAACATCATCCGGATGAATATTTTCAAGATTCCCCAGAACGAAAGACCGGGGTAAGGGCCCCAGCAGCTTTTCCTGTTCCTGGTTCTGATAGATGATCTGGTTGTGTTGAACAATGGATATACCGGTAATCGAATTTTCCACCAGGTTCCTGAATCGCTGTTCACTTATTTGCAAGGCGCTTTCTGCTTGACGTCGTTCGATCATTTTGCCCAGTCGTTCTGCTACTGCTCTAAGCAGATCGGTTTCCTCTTTCAGAAATGTGGCTCCATTGCTTTCAATTCTGTTTCCCAGACGACAGATCACCACGGACCCGGCAGGGGTGCCCTTTACCAGCAGATCGCATGTTTGCCGCCAGGCTGTCTCGACAAAATTGTCTGTCATAACAATCTGATTATCAAAGATAATCTGTGCGCAGGTGCTTTGGGGGTTCTGCCAGGCCGAAGGAAGAACATCCACCACCTCTTGAAGGGTTTTTTCAAGTGAATGGCGATGTTGTTCGATGATCCTGGATATGCTGAAGAGGCAATGCAGTTCTTTGTTACGCTCGGTCAACTCGGCGATTATCTGCTTTAGCCCATCATCCGACTGTTCGGGCGTGTCCCCATCAATTTTCATTCTCTGCCTCTGAGACAATATGGATATTTCTGTATGGGACTCGTGGAAAGTAACCCTTTTCTTGTATCCTATGACATCCTATTTTTCAACCATTTACCTCTTTCACTGGTCCCGGGATCGCTTCTAAGTTTTGCGAAAAGATCTTTGCATTTTTTCCATTTTTTCTCATAAAGATTCATATGCCACATCGTCTTTTCATGATAACCATTTGCTATAATTATATTTTTATAACAAATTTTAGAGAGTGGCATATTTTGTGCTGTATGTATGGTGTAAAGGTAATACTGACTATTTTAAACACGCGTCATAGTGACTGGGGTCCATTGACCATGAAAACTTCAGATCCAATGAACAACCTGGAAAAAGATACGGTTTCCCTGCCGACATTTCCGGAAATGCCAGGAACCGACGCCGTTGTCGGT